>VBEN01000116.1 GCA_005881175.1 Chloroflexota bacterium | reverse complement strand
CCACATGCAGTATTAGCTCTGCTTTCGCAGGGTTATTCTGCACTCTCAGGCAGGTTGCCCACGTGTTACTCACCCGTCCGCCACTAGCGTTAGTCACCCTTGCGGGCAACTAACACCCGTTCGACTTGCATGTGTCAGGCACGCCGCCAGCGTTAATCCTGAGCCAGGATCAAACTCTCCGTTAAAAACCTCGACCCAACAGGGCTGAGGTTAAAGAATCGAATCAGGGGTCCCTACGACATTTCGAAGGGCCTTCTCGGAGAAGTCCGTTCCACTCTTCAATTGTTAAGGTGCTCGCCGGGCCCTAAGAAACGCGCGAGACTTCCTCCCGCCTCTCGGGCAGCTTGAGAATGATACCGCATCGACCGGCGCAATTGTCAAGAACGTGCGAACGCCTCCAAAGGCTACCCGATTCAACTCCCGGCTAAACCCCCATCGAAAACCGGCTACCGGTATTCCGGCAGCCGCTCGAGCTCGTCCGCCGCCAGGTCCGTGTACACCCTGCGGGACGTGATCTTCGGGATTCGGTCAGCGCGCACTTCCACCTTGTGGCCGCCTCGCGCCAGCCTGACCACGATGCCGTGGAAGATGTCGTCCTCCGTGTCGCCGAGCAGCCCCTCGGCCCGTCCGATCTCCTCACCGGCCTCGTCCATGACGGGTGCCTTGTCCGGCATGGCGAGCCAGGCCACCTCGCGCTCTTCGTCGTCCATTCTTAAAACGCCCGCCGGCCGGAGAACGCCCGGGCCAGCGTCAGCTCATCGGCATACTCCAGCTCGCCTCCCACGGGCAACCCATGGGCGAGCCGGGAGGTTCGCACCGCGGACGGCGCCAGCTGCTCCGCCAGGTAGGCGGCGGTCGCCTCGCCTTCCATGTCCGAATCGGTTGCCAGGATCACCTCCATGACCGGCTCCCGCGCAAGCCGCCGGAGCAGCTCGCCAATCTTCAGTTCTTCGGGTCCGACCCCATCGATTGGCGACAGGGCGCCGTGCAGGACGTGATAGAGCCCGTGATACTCCCCGGTCCGTTCGATCGCGAGAACGTCCAGTGGCTCTTCGACGACACACAGCACGGTGCGATCGCGTCTGCCAGAGAGGCAGATGGTGCACTGCTCGCCTTCGGCGATGAAGAAGCAAGTGTTACAGAACCGGATGCGTGCCTTGACCTCAACCAGCGAGGCGGCCAGCCGCTCCACGGACTCTCTCGGCGTCCGCAATATATAGAAGGATAAGCGCTGCGCCGTCTTTGGCCCGATCCCCGGGAGCCGGCCAAGTTCCTCCATCACCCGCGCCAGCGCTGCTGGGATTTCAGCCATTCCCCGGGACCTCAGCCATCCGGACGGTCCCTACCCCATCAATCCCGGGGGTATGCCCATGCCGGCCGTGACCGCCCCCATCTCCTTCGCCGCCAGCTCACGCGCTTTCTCCATCGCGTCGTTGACCGCGGCGAGAACCAGGTCCTGCAGCATCTCAACGTCGGCTGGGTCGACGACCTCGCGCTTCACGGTCACCGATAGCACCTTCTGATGTCCGTTGGCGACGACTTCGACCATGCCACCTCCAGCGGTTCCGGTCACCGTTTTTTCGCCCAGCTCCTCCTGGATCTTCGCCATCTTGGCCTGCATCTGCTGGAGCTGCTTGAGCATCTTGAACTGCTGGCCCATCTACCCCCTCGCTCGCGGGGTGACCCGCACATTCGTGGCATCAAAACGGTTCATCGCCTCTTTGACGAGGGGGTCATCGGCGATCGACGCCGATGTTCGGGGAGCCGGCGAGCCTCCGGGCGCCGCAACCGGCTTGTCCGCCGCCACCAGCTCGAGCCGCGCGTCGGGACCGAAGATGTCGTGCACCGCCGCCAGCAAGATGTCCCGATTGGACGCCTTTTGCATCAGTTCGGCGTGAGCCGGATAGCGAAACTCAACCCGAACCAGCCCGTCCCTCACCGCGGCGAGCCGCGCATCCATCAGCAGGCTCGCCACCGGCTTGGGCAGGCGGTTCTTGAGCGCATCCCATCGCGCGTCCTGTCCTGCGGCGGCCTCCGCCGGCGCCATCGCCGGCTCGATGACGCGCTCGCCACCCGCCGCCTCAGTGGTGGCCGAGGCCGGCGTCACCGCCAGCGGCACCGGCTGGCTCATGTTCTGCAGCAACGTCACTTCCAGCAACAGGCGTGCGTCGGCGCCTTTGCGAAGTTCCGGTTCCATCTCCATCAAGCCCTTCCACAGGTTGAGCAGCGCATTTCTGCCGGCGGCTCGCCCGATCTTTTCGAGCGTCGCCGACGGCGCGCCACCAAACCCTTCCTGATCCTGGAATCCGACCGACAGCAGCGCGGCCTCACGGATTGCGCCCAGCAAGCCTCGCACCAACTGACGCACGTCACCCCCGGCGTCGTAAAAGCTTTGCAACTGTCCGAGGGTTTGCGCCGCATCGCCCTCGGTGATGGAAGCCAGCATTCGCACCAGCGTGTCAGGATCGGCCAATCCGAGCAACTCGTGCGTCTTTTGTACGGTCAGCTCTTCGCCACCCTGCGAGATCAGCTGATCGAGCAGCGTGATGCCGTCGCGCATCGAGCCGCGCGCGAGTCGCGCCAGCAGCGCCAGGCTCTGCGGGTCAACCCTGACCTTCTCTTGATCGACGATCATCGCCAGTCTGGCCGCGATCGCTCCGGTCTCGATCCGGCGGAAGTCAAACCGCTGACAACGCGACGCCACGGTCAAGGGGATTTTGTGCGGTTCGGTTGTCGCCAGTACAAAGATGACATGCGCCGGCGGCTCTTCCAGGGTCTTCAGCAAGGCGTTGAACGCCTCGGTCGTCAGCATGTGCGCTTCATCGATGATGTACACCTTGACCTTCAGCACCGCCGGCAGATACTTCACCCGCTCGCGCAGGTCTCGGATCTCGTCGATGCCGCGGTTGGAGGCGGCATCGATCTCGATCAGGTCGACCGCCGCGCCGCTTCCGATCTCGACGCAGTTCGCGCAGACACCGCACGGCTCCGCGCCCTGCAGGTCCAAACAGTTGATCGCCTTTGCCAGGATCCGGGCGGTCGACGTCTTCCCGGTGCCGCGCACGCCGGAGAAGAGATAGGCATGCGCCACCCGGCTCTGCCCCACCGCGTTCTTGAGCGTCTGGGCAATCGCATCCTGCCCGACCAGCTCGCCAAATTTCTGGGAGCGATACTTGAGGTAGAGCGTCTGATATGCCATCGCTGCCCGACAATTCTACGGGCCGCCCGAGCCGCCGGCGCGATTGATTAGCCTGCGGCGCTGACCGCGATCGCCGCCTGCTCGCGCAGGTAGCGTTGCGCCAACATGATCGCGCTAGCGCCCTCCAGCACCGCCACCGATAACTGCCTTGCCGCACCGTGGCGCACATCGCCGGCCGCGAACACACCTGGAACGCTGGTTTCGAGCCACAGCGGCGCCCGATCGAGCGGCCATGCCCGGGGACGCCCCTGCAGGAGTTCGAGATCTGGCCCGGTAAGAAGATATCCATCCTGGTCGCGCTCCACGGTGCCCTTCAGCCAGGCCGAGCCAGGTTCAGCCCCCATCAGGACGAACAAGCCATGCGCGCCGACCGCCTCGGTCGTCCCGCTGACTCGATGGCGGACGATCACGCCCTCCAGTCGGCTCTCGCCATAGGCATCGATCACCTGGCTGTTGACGCGCACCCGGATGTTTTTTGTGCGTTCGATCTGTTTGACCAGGTCTGGCGATAGGCTGACGTCGACCGCGCCGCGAAGCACGATCGTCACATTCCGGGCGTATCTCGCCAGGGCTACGGCGGCCGGCCCGGTTGAAGCATCCGCACCGACGACCACGACGTCCTCGCCGGTCATCGCGTCCGGCTGCGCGACCGTGCTGCCGTAGGCCACGCCCTTGCCCGCGAGCCTGTCGACATTCTGGATCCCGATCCGCCGGATCGCCGCGCCGGTTGCGACGACGACCAATCGGCTTGTCATCTCTCCACCATCGGCCAGCCTCAGCAGGACGCCGCTGGCCCGTGCGGTGAGTCCGACCGCGCGGTCCCGGATGAACCTGGCATTGAACGACGCGGCCTGGTTGGAAAGGCGGCGAGTCAGCTCGTCACCGCTGACCCCGTCGGGAAAGCCCGGGTAATTGCGGATCATCGCGGCGTTCCCGGCCTGTCCGCCGACGGCGGCCGCCTCGATCACGACGGTGATCAGCCCTTCCGAGGCCGCGTTGACCGTGGCGGCTAATCCCGCGGGGCCGGCGCCAATCACCGCGACGTCGACGCCGCGGTCCTCAACGCCGACGATCGCAGGGTCCGTCACGAAGGACCCAGTTTAGATCGCCACGACCAGGCAGGTCGGCCCGCCGTCCGCAAAGAGGAACTCGTCGAGCTCGACCTCGACGACCGACTCACCGGCGCTCGCCAGGGTCGCGACCGCCGACGGAAATCCGCGGGCGACAAAACAGCGACCGCCGGCCACCAGAACGTTGGCTCCGCCCGCTGCCTTGTCCTCGATTACGAGCCGCTCCACGTCATCCGGCGCGACCTCGGGACCTGCTGCATCGAGCGACTGAAATCCTGATCGCGTCCCGATCAGTCGCCGGGCGCTGAGCGGCGTGACCCCGGATGCGAGATGCAATCGATCGTCGACCGGACAGAGGAACGCGCGATAGCCGAAGCGGCCCGCGGCAGTGGCGAGTTGTCGCGCGCCGGCTTCGTTCGTCCGGGCCGACACGCCGATGGCAACGCGCCCGCCGAAAATGATCACGTCGCCGCCGTCGAGGGTTCCAGGATCGCGGATCTCCACAACATCCGCGCCGGGCGCCATTCGTCGAGCACAGGCGAGCACCGACGGCACCTCGGGTCGCCGGGTCGGCGCTCCCGGCAGGGTTGCCACCACGAGCGCCGTCTGCAGCTCGCCCGGTCGAGAGAACGCCAGCAGCGTATCCGATGTAAAACACGCGTCCGGCATGTCCGCTTCCGTCGGCAGCAGCGTCACCACGACGCCGGCCGTCTCGAGCGCCTCGACGAACGCGGCGTGCTGGGACCGAGCCCGCTCGGGATCGATCCGATCGCGGTCGGGGTGTCCGGAGAGCGCCCGGCGCAACGCGTCGCCTGGCGGTCGCATGATCATCCGCACAACCGAATTCTCCACATCCCCGTCCCCGGTAGGGTTTCTGGATGTCCGATTTCCGCTAGCCAGATCGGCCTTCATCCCCGACAATGAACCATCATGATGACGTCGCCACTGGACTTCGAGCGCTGTTATCGGGCGGTCGAGAGTCGAGACGCACGCTTCGACGGCTGGTTCATAACGGCCGTGACGACCACTGGCATCTACTGCCGGCCGAGTTGCCCAACTCCGGTCCGTCCCAGGCGCGCGAACGTGCGCTTCTATCCGACCGCGGCTGCTGCCCAGCTCGCCGGTTTTCGCGCCTGCAAGCGCTGTCGTCCGGACGCGTCCCCCGGCTCGCCCGAGTGGAACGTCCGTGGAGATCTCGTCGGGCGGGCGATGCGTTTGATCGCGGACGGCGCGATTGACCGCGAAGGCGTTGCGGGCGTGGCGTCCCGGCTGGCGGTCAGCGAGCGCCACCTGCACCGGTTGCTGCTGGGCGAGCTCGGCGCGGGTCCGCTCGCGATCGCCCGCGCCCAGCGCGCGCAGTCGGCGCGCACCCTGATCGAGACGACGGATCTGCCCTTCACGGATGTCGCGTTCGCGGCCGGCTTCGAGAGCATCAGGCAGTTCAACGACACGGTCCG
Organism: Chloroflexota bacterium; assembly: GCA_005881175.1. Classification (GTDB taxonomy): domain Bacteria; phylum Chloroflexota; class Dormibacteria; order CF-121; family CF-121; genus CF-13. The sequence continues at coordinate 14,285 of VBEN01000116.1, read as the reverse complement.
CGAGGTGTTTGCCTTGACCCCTACGGAGCTCCGCAAGCGCGGCCGGCGTCGCGATGACGTCATCGAAGGCGCGCTCACGCTGCGTCTCCCCTATCGGCCGCCGTTCGACTGGCCCACGCTGTTCGCCTGGCTGCGTGCCCGCGCGATTCCCGGCGTCGCGGAAGCGCGCGATGGCGTCTACCGCCGAACGCTCCGCCTGCCGCGCGGCGCCGGCATCGCCACCCTGGAATCGGTCAACGCCCACATCCGGTGCACGCTACGCCTCGAGTCGATGGCGGACCTGACGAGTGCGGTCCGGCAGTGCCGCCGGCTTCTCGACCTCGACGCCGATCCTGTCAGTGTTCTCGAGGTGCTGCAGCGGGACCGGCATCTCTCCCCCATCGTTAAAAAGCGTCCTGGATTGCGCGCCCCCGGCGCGGTCGATGGAACCGAGTTAGCGATCCAGGCGATCCTCGGCCAGCAGGTGTCGCTCGCCGCAGCCCGGACATTGGCCTACCGGCTCGTCACCGCCCATGGCGACGTCATCAAGATCTCCGACCCAACCCTCACGCATCTGTTTCCCCGGGCCGAGGCGATCGCGGCCGCCGATCTCTCCAGGCTGGGCGTCCCCGCAACGCGTCGCAAAACCCTGCGCACGCTGGCGCACGCGGTTGCCGCGGGCGATCTGGCGCTCGATCCCGGAGCGGACCGTATCGAGGTCCATCGGAAATTGATCGCAATGCCCGGCATCGGCGAGTGGACGGCGGGCTACATCGTGATGCGCGCGCTCGGCGACCCGGATACGTTTCTGCCAGACGACCTCGGCATCAAGAAGGCGGGCGCCCGGCTTGGCCTGGGGACGACGACGACAGCCATCACCGACCATTCGGCCGCCTGGCGCCCCTGGCGGACCTACGCGACCCACCAGTTGTGGGCCACGCTTGCAGATCAGCAGCGGACCGCAAAAGGAGTTCAATGATGCAAAACAAGCCGATGCTGCACTCCACCACTCATCCGACCCCGGTTGGCGAGCTGACGCTGGTCGCGTCCGACCATGGACTGCGGGCGGTTGTGTGGCCAACGTCATCCCTGAAACGCGCGCGGGTCACCGGACGACCGCACCGCAATTCGGACCATCCGATCCTCCAGACCACAACCAGGCAGCTCGATGAGTACTTCGCCGGGGAGCGGACCACGTTCGACATCCCGCTCGATCTCGACGGCACACGCTTCCAGGTCGCCGCCTGGCGCTCGCTGGCCCAGATTCCATTCGGGTCCACCACGACCTACGGCCACCAGGCGGCCGGGCTGGGTATCCCGACCGCGGCCCGAGCCATCGGCGCCGCGAACGGCGCCAACCCCGTTTGTATCGTGCTTCCCTGCCACCGCGTCATCGGCTCGGACGGATCCCTGACCGGCTTTGGCGGCGGCCTCCCGGTCAAGCGCTGGCTGCTCGACCACGAAGCCCGCGTCCTCGCAAACTCTCCCTCCTCTGTCCCGGGGGAGGGTCGGGGTGGGGGCTCGACATCTAGTATCGATTCGACGCATCAATGGCAGCACCGCCAATCCGTTCAAACGCGCTTATCCATGCCCGTGGGCTGAGCAAGCGCTTCGACAAGCTCCTCGCGGTCGACGCGATCGACTTCGACGTCGAGCGCGGCGAGGCGTTCGGATTCCTGGGGCCGAACGGCGCCGGCAAAACGTCCACGATGCGGATGATCGGCTGCGTCTCGGCCCCGTCCGGCGGCGAGCTGAGCGTGCTGGGGATGAATCCGATCACCGACGGCCCCCGCATCCGAGCCCGGCTCGGCGTCGTACCCCAGGCCGACACGCTCGACATGGAGTTGCGGGTCGAGGAAAACCTGTTCACCTACGCGCGCTATTTCGATATGCCGCGGGATCTCGCCCGTCGTCGCACCCGCGAGCTGCTCGAGTTCGTCCAGCTCAGCGATCGCGCGAAGGATGAGGTCGAACCGCTCTCCGGCGGCATGAAGCGCCGGCTCACGATCGCGCGGGCACTCGTCAACGAGCCCGAGCTGTTGCTGCTCGACGAGCCGACGACCGGTCTCGATCCGCAGGCCCGTCACCTGGTCTGGGACCGGCTCTACCGTCTCAAGCAGCGCGGTGTGACCATCGTGCTGACCACGCACTACATGGATGAGGCTGAGCAACTATGCGACCGGTTGGTCGTCATGGACAAGGCGAAGATCGTGGCCTCCGGATCGCCCCGAAAGTTGATCGATCAATACTCGACACGCGAGGTGCTCGAGCTTCGTTTCTCGATTGACGCGCCGCCATCGCTCGATGGCAAGTTCGAGGGTCTGGCGGATCGGGTCGAAGTGCTCCCTGATAGGGTCTTGCTCTACACCCAGGACGGCGAAGCCGCGGCGGCCGCGCTCCACGGCCGCGGGGTTCAACCCGAAAGCACGCTGGTCCGGCGCAGCACGCTCGAAGATGTCTTCCTACGCCTTACCGGACGCAGCTTGATCGAATGATCGGCTCATGACCGGCGCCCTGCGGTTTCTCGAACATCACGCCGTGCTCTACCGCCGCACCTGGAAGGGCACGATCTTCGTCTCCTTCGTCTCTCCGCTCCTGTTTCTGGCAGCCATGGGGCTCGGGCTCGGCAGTTTGATTTCTAGCGGCCCGGTGCGGACGGTCGACGGCGTCTCCTACCTCGCGTTCCTGGCGCCGGGCTTACTGGCGGCCACCACCATGCAGACCGCCTACGTCGAGACGACCTACCCGATCATCGCGAAAATCCAGTGGCTTCGAACGTACGACGGCATGCTAGCCACGCCGCTTACGATCGGGAATGTTGTCGCCGGCGAAATTTCGTGGTTGGCCTTTCGCTTGACCATGGTGGCCACCATCTTTTTCCTGGTCATGATCCTGTTCGGCACCATCCACGCGGCGCTGGCGCCGCTCGCGATCCTCGTCGCCATCCTGACCGGTCTCGCCTTCGGCGCACCGATCCTCGCGTTTACCGCCACGCAGCGAACGGACAACGCGTTTTCGGTGATTGGCCGTTTCATCATCACGCCACTCTTCCTCCTCGGAGGCGCGTTCTTCCCGATCCATCAATTGCCCCAGCTCCTCCAGGGAATCGCCTGGCTGACGCCGCTGGCTCATGGCGTGGCGTTGGCCCGTGGTCTGACCACCGGCCGCATCACCTCATCGGCCGGAGTCGACGCGCTCGTGCTCCTTGCCTACGCCACGCTTGGCATCATCGCCGCGAACATCACTATGCGCCGGCGCCTCTCCAAGTGATCGCGACGCTGTCGGCCCGCCGCCGTGCCCAGCCACCCGCCATCGACCGGGCCGCCCACCTGGTGGAGCGCAACACGATCCTCTACCGACGCAACTGGCTGCTGATTGTGTCTGGCTTTCTCGAGCCCCTGCTCTACCTGCTCGCGATCGGCTTCGGGGTGGGCGCGCTCGTCGGCTCGAGCATCGTTCTGAACGGGCGGCCGATCCCTTACGCGGTCTTTGTGGCGCCGGCGATGATGGCCTCCTCGGCGATGAACGGCGCGATCTACGAGACCGCGTTCAACTTCTTTTTCAAGCTGAAGTACGTCAAGCTTTACGATGCGGTGCTGGCCACCCCGCTGGGCGTCGCCGATGTTGCGCTCGGTGAGATCGCCTGGGCGCTGTTCCGGGGCACGCTGTACGCAGCCGGATTCATCATCGTCATGGTCGCGCTGGGTCTGGTCCGGTCCTGGTGGTCCCTGCTCGCGGTGCCCGCCGCCATGCTGCTCGGTTTCACGTTCGCCGCGGTCGGGACCGCCGCCGCGACCTTTGTCCGCAACTGGCAGGACTTTGACCTGGTTCTGATCGTCATGATTCCGCTCTTCCTTTTCTCGGCGACCTTCTATCCGATCACGCTGTACCCAGGACCACTTCAAGCCGTGGTCCAACTCAGCCCGCTGTACCATGGCGTGAACTTATTGCGGAGCCTCACCACCGGCAGCATCGGCCCCTCCCTGGTGTTCGACCTGGTCTATCTGGTGCTGCTCGGGGCGGCGGGCCTGGCGGTGGCGGCGACCCGCCTCGAGCGCATGCTCCTCAAGTAACCTTCACAGCAGAATGCACCCCGAAAACAATCTGACGCGCGATGAAGCCCGCCGTCGAGCTCAGCTGATCCAGACCCCGCTGTACGACATTTCGCTCGACCTGAGCCGGGATAGCGAGACGTTCACCTGCGAAGCCACGATCCACTTCCTCTGCCCTGAACCCGGCGCGAGTTCGTTCATCGACTTCTTCGCGCCCTCGGTCGACAGCTGCGAGCTCAACGGCGCGGAGGTCCCCAAAGAATCCTTCAACGGCGCTCGGATCGCGCTGAACAATCTCCGCGAGGCGAACGAGCTCCATGTGCTCGGGACCTGCGAGTACCAGAACATCGGCGCCGGCGTCTCCAAGTTCAAAGACCCGGTTGATCAGAAGATCTACCTGCACAGCCAGTTCGAGACCTTCGATGCCCACCGGATGTTTCCCTGCTTCGATCAACCGGACCTGAAAGCCAGCTTCACCTTCACCGTTATCGCGCCGAGTGACTGGGTCGTGGTCTCAAACAATCCGGGTCAGGCGCAGACAGTGGCGGGAAAGGAAAACATCAAGCGCTGGACCTTTGGCGCCACGCCGAAGATGTCGACCTACCTGACGGCCATCGTTGCCGGTCCTTTCCACGGAGTCCGGGACCGCCACGGCGAGGTCGATCTCGGGATTTTCTGCCGCCAATCCCTCGCGCAATACCTCGATCCCGACGAAATCTTCACGGTGACGAAACAGGGGCTGGATTTCTACGGCCAGGCCTACAAGTACCCGTACCCGTTCCAGAAGTACGACCAGTTGTTCGTTCCCGAGTTCAGCGCCGGCGCCATGGAGAACATCGGATGCGTCACCTTCAACGAGTCGATGATCTTTCGGTCCAAGGTGACGGAAGCCGTGCGTGAGGACCGCGCCAACGCGATCCTGCACGAGATGGCGCACATGTGGTTTGGGGACCTGGTCACCATGCGATGGTGGGACGACCTCTGGCTGAACGAGAGCTTCGCCACCTTCATGTCGGTGCTCGCGCAGGTGGAGGCGACGCGTTTCAAGAACGGATGGGTGACGTTTGCCAACCAGTACAAGGCCGGTGCCCGGCGTCAGGACCAGCTGCCCACCACTCACCCAATCGCCGCCGACGTGCCCGACATCGAGTCCGTCCATCTCAATTTCGACGCCATCACCTACAACAAGGGGGCTTGTGTGTTGCGCCAGCTGGTCGCCTATGTTGGTCAGGACACGTTCCTCCGCGGCGTGCAACGCTACGTCAAGCAGCGCCAGTACGCGAACGCGACGCTCGCGGACTTCCTGTCTGACATCGAGGCCGGCTCCGGCCGTGATCTCAAGGCCTGGTCCAAGCTGTGGCTGGAGACGGCCGGCCTGAATACGCTGCGCCCGCTAGCGACGTCGCAGAGCGACACCATTGGTTCCCTCGAGATCAAGCAGGAAGCGCCTGTCGAGTTCCCAACAATCCGGCCGCATCGCCTTGCGGTGGGCCTTTACGACCGTCAATCCGAACGACTCCAGCTCCGCCGGCGTGTCGAGCTCGATGTCGCCAACGAACGCACCGCCGTTGCCGACGTGGTCGGGGAGCGGCTGGCCGACCTGCTGCTGGTCAATGACCAGGACTTGACCTATGCCAAGATCCGCCTCGACGAGCGCTCACTGGCGACGGCAACCGTGCATCTTGCCGAGCTCACCGACCCGCTGGCCCGGGCCATCACCTGGGCGGCACTCTGGGACTTGCTCCGCGATGCGGAGATTCCGGCCCGGCGCTACCTGCCGCTGATTCTCAACAACATCCATGGCGAGACCGACATCGGCGTCGTCCAGGATCTGCTGGCCCAGGCCTCCTCCGCCGTTTGGGTCTATGGCGATTCGAACAACGCCGAAGCCGCGTTGCAGGGCCTTGCCGAACACGCGCTTCATGCACTCGACAGCGCCGCGCCAGAAAGCGACTTCCAGCTGACCTGGGCGCATGCCTTCATCAGCGCCGCGCGCTCGCCGGAGCATCTGGCGATCGTGCGCGGGCTACTGGATGGAATCAAGGTCTTCACGGGCCTCAAGGTGGACACCGACTTGCGTTGGGCGCTCGTCGGTGCGCTCGCCGGCGTGGGCGCCGATGATGGCTCGATCGATGCCGAGCTGAAGCGCGATCCTACCGATGAGGGACAGCGTCATGCCGCCGCTGCGCGCGCGGCCCGACCCACGGCGGAGGCAAAAGAGCAGGTCTGGGCATCATTGATGGAGGATCGGGCCTTGCCGCTGGCCACCATGCGATCGATGATGCGCGGCTTTCACCGCTTCGATCAGCGTGCCCTGTTGGAGCCCTACCGCGCCCGATATTTTGGCGAGCTGCCGAATATCTGGAAAGACCGCGACATCGAGGTCGGCCTCGCCTTCGCCCGGATGATGTATCCCACAGTGCTGGTCGGCGACGAGACCGTCCGAGCGACGGAAGAATATCTGGCGGCCGACAATGTCCCTGGCCCCATCAGGCGCGTACTGCTCGAGGCCAAGGACAACATGGAGCGGGCAATGCGCGGTCGGGCGCGTGACGCCAGCACTGCTGGCGATCGGGTGAGCGTCCAGCGCTGAACGCGATGCCCGGATCGGCTGCCGATCGCTGGTCCAGTTGGATCGATTGCTGTCGGCAGAACGCCGTCGCTCGCCCTGATCTGTTGACGCAGCTGCACGGGTATCGAGACCGGGTTCTCGACCGGGCTCAGATCCAGAGCGGTGATGACGTTCTCGACATCGGCTGCGGCGACGGGCTCATCGCGTTCGGCGCGCTCGAGCGCACCGGCGCGGAGGGCACTGTGATCTTCAGCGACATCTCTCCCGAGCTCATCGCCCAATGCCGGGCGCGCGCGCAGGCGCTCGGGGCGATGGACCGATGCCGATTTCTGGTGATGACCGCCGACGACCTCCACGACATCGGCGCCGCCTCCGTCGACGTCGTGACGACCAGGTCTGTGCTGATTTACATCGACCGCAAAGACCGGGCACTTTCCGAATTCTTCCGCGTGCTGCGCCCTGGGGGTCGCGTTTCGATCGGCGAGCCGATCAACCGATTCACACTTCTCGAACCGCCCGGCCGCTTTCGAGGCTACCCCATCGGCCCGGTCGAGGACATCGTCGATAAGCTCAAGGGCTTGTGGGAACGAGAGCTCCGACCGAGACTCGTCAGCATGCTCGACTTCGACGAGCGCGACCTGGTCGCGATGTCCGATCAGGCCGGCTTCGGCACGATCCACCTCGATCTTCAGGTTGATATCAGGCCGACCCCAAAGGACAGTTGGGATCGCTTCCTGAGAACCGCGCCCAATCCGCTCTCACCCACACTGGAAGCGTTGATGCTGGCGGCCCTCAGCGGCCCGGAGCGCGAACGTCTGACAACCTATCTCAAGCCCATGGTCGAGTCAGGTAACGGGATCGAGCGCCGCGCCTTCGCTTACCTCTCGGCGACGAAGGCGCTCCCTTAAAGCGAAAGGATGGCCGCCACCTTGGAGGAGATCACCACATCCTCGCGAGCCTCCACCCTGAGGACGGCGACTCCCGCACCGGCCTCGCTGATGATCGCATCATTGCGAACCTCCCGAGCGACGACCGGCGCGAGGCCAAGCAGACCGAGCCGGTGGACGATGGCTGCTCGAATCGCGGCAGCGTTCTCGCCGATCCCGCCGGTGAAAACCAGCGCGTCGAGGCTTGGCAGTGTGGTGGCGACGCCGGCGATGCCGGCGGCAGCCCGTCCGACGAACATGTCGAGGGCCAGCTGAGCACGCTTGTTGCCTGTTCCGGCGGCCTTTTCGACCTCCCGCATGCCGGACTTCCGGCCGAAAACGCCCACCAGGCCGGACTCGTGATCGAGCGCCGCCTCGAGTTCCCGCCAGCCTGCCCGACGGGTGCGCAACATATATAGAAGGATGCCCGGGTCGATGGACCCTGATCGGGTGCCCATCATCAGCCCCTCCATCGGGGTCAGCCCCATCGAGGTGGCAACCGATCGGCCTTTGAGGACAGCTGTCACCGAGCAGCCGCCCCCGAGGTGGGCGACGACGATGGCCAGCTGATCCGCCGGACGCCCCAATAGCTCGGCCGTACGCCCCACCGACCACTCGACCGACAGCCCGTGGAAGCCGAACCGCCTGATGCCGTCCTCCCGATGCCACCGCCAGGGCACTGGATAAACGAACTGGTCTTCGGCAAGCGTCGCGTGGAAGGCGGTGTCGAAGGCGGCGACTTCCGGGACGCCCGGCAGAAGCGAACGGGCCGCGCGGATCCCCTGCGCCGCGAGCCGATTGTGCAGTGGCGCAAAGACGGCGAGCTCCTCAATGCCCTTCAGAACAGAGCCATCGATGCGCACCGCCGATCGAAATCGCGTGCCGCCGTGGACCACCCGGTGCCCCACCGCCTCGACCCCGGCCGTACCGCCCAGCTTCCGAATCAGATTCTCGACCGTCCGCCGGAGATTGCCTCGCTTCGTCGCGTCGGCCCCTAACGAGACCTCCGCCCTGGCGATGGCGGCTAGGCTCGGACCGTCGACGACGCTCCCCTTGATAGAACTCGAGCCGACATTGAGGACAAGGACGCGCATGGCGTCATTCCGACGCTAGTACGGCCAGGTCCAGTCGCGCACGTCCGGCTCGTCTTCGCCGTGGTCGCGCGTGTACTGCCGGTGCCGCAGCCGCTCGTCCATCATCCGCTGCCGGACGTGCCTCTGGTGATTGCGGCGCCGATAGCAGAGCCGGTGGATTAGCCATGGATATCCGTGATAAGCAAAGATGACGGGCCGGCTCGCGGTGAAAAGGGCGTCGAACTCCGCATCCGAGAGCCCATGCGGGTGTTCGCTGTTCGGCTGCAGTTTCATCAGGTCGACGACATTGACCACCCGCACCTTCAGGTCGGGCAGGTGCTTGCGGATGAGGTCGGTGGCCGCCAGCGTCTCCAGCGTCGGGATGTCGCCGGCACAGGCCATCACGACATCGGGTTCGCCGGTATCGTTGCTGGCCCAATCCCAGATCCCGATGCCCCGTGTGCAGTGCACGATCGCATCGTCCATTGATAGGTAATTGAGCGACCGCTGCTTGCCCGCCACGATCACGTTCACGTACTGGCGGCTGCGCAGGCAGTGGTCGGCGATCGACAGCAGGCAATTCGTGTCGGGAGCGAGGTAGACCCGTACGACCTCGGCCTTCTTGTTCATGACCAGGTCGATGAACCCCGGATCTTGATGGGTGAAGCCGTTGTGGTCCTGCCGCCACACATGCGAGGTCAGCAGATAGTTGAAAGAGGCGATCGGTCGCCGCCACGGAAGCCGGTTCGTGACCTCCAGCCATTTGGCGTGTTGGTTGAACATCGCGTCAACGATATGGATGAAGGCCTCGTAGCAGTTGAACAGGCCATGCCGTCCGGTGAGCAGGTAGCCTTCCAGCCACCCCTGACAGAGATGCTCGCTGAGGATCTCCATGACCCGGCCATTGGGAGCCAGGTGCTCGTCAACCGGAAGCGTTTCCGCCAGCCAGGTCTTGCTGGTGACGTCATACACCGCGCTGAGCCGGTTGGACGCCGTCTCGTCGGGACCCATGATCCGGAAGTTGTGCGGGTTCTGACGAATGATGTCGCGCAGGAACGCGCCCAGCACCTTGGTGGCTTCGTCAAACCGTGTGCCGGGCTTTTCAACCTTGACCGCGTAGTTTCGGAAATCGGGCAGTCGGAGTTCCTGCAGGACCTCGCCACCGTTCGCGTGCGGGTTGGCGCTCATCCGACGCTGCCCTTTGGGCGGCAATGCGCGGAGCTCGGGCTTTAGCGCGCCACTCGCCTCGAACAGTTCCTCGGGATGGTAACTGCGCAGCCAGCGATCGAGGATCCGAAGATGCTCCGGCTTGGTCATGTCGTCGACCGGCACCTGGTGCGCCCGCCAGGTACCCTCCACCGGCAAGCCGTCGACTTCCTTTGGCCCGGTCCATCCCTTCGGGGTGCGCAGGACGATCAGCGGCCAGCGGGGACGCGCCGGCTTCCCATTCTTGCGCGCTTTCCCCTGGATCTCGTCGATCTGGTCCAGCACGAGGTCGAGCAACGCGGCCATCCGCTGATGCATGTCCATCGGGTCGTCGCCGGCAATGATGTACGGGGCATAGCCGTAGCCTTCGAGCAGTTGGCGCAGCTCGTCTTCCGGGATCCTCGCCAGCACGGTCGGATTCGCGATCTTGTAGCCATTGAGGTGCAGGATCGGCAGCACCGCGCCGTCCGTCTGCGGATTGAGGAACTTGTTCGAATGCCAGCTGGCGGCGAGCGGCCCCGTTTCCGCCTCGCCATCGCCGACCACACAGAAGACCTTCAGGCTCGGGTTGTCGAACGCGGCGCCGTACGCGTGCGTCAGGGAATAGCCCAGTTCACCGCCTTCATGGATCGAGCCCGGCGTCTCGGGCGCGTCATGGCTCGGGATGCCGCCTGGAAAGGAAAATTGCCGAAAGAGCTTCTGCAATCCGATCAGGTCAGGCGTGACGTCGGGATACGTCTCCGTGTAGGTTCCTTCGAGATAGGCATTAGCGACCATCGCCGGCCCGCCGTGGCCAGGGCCGCAGATGAAGATGGCGTCGAGGTCGCGCGCTTTGATGACACGGTTCAGGTGCGCGTACAGAAAGTTGAGCCCGGGGGTCGTACCCCAGTGTCCGAGCAACCGCGGCTTGATGTGCTTGACCTGAAGCGGCTCACGCAACAGCGGGTTTGCCAGCAGATAGATCTGGCCGACCGAAAGATAGTTGGCCGCCTGCCAGTACGCATGCAGCGTCTTGAGCTCGGCCTCGCTCAGCGGCCCCTCAGCCACGGCCGCGGCCGGTTGTGCCTGCCTTTGCACAGTTCAACGATACGTGACGCAGCCCCGTCACGGGTTGTTTCAAGCTGGCCGCATTCTGAAAAAGGGCGCGCCGATCGAAACATTTTTCACGCCAAACAGCCCATAGACTGGCTCTGGGATGAGGAAACGAGCAATCAAGCGCGGGCTGCCGAGAGGCCCGATCCACCATGTGGTGATCATCGTCAAGGAGAATCACACCTTCGACAACTACTTCGGCCGATTTCCTGGCGTCGACGGTGACCGAAATCTGGCGCCGGCCTCCGATCCGCCGGCATTCGACCATCCGCACGAGCACGCGGCCTGGCTCAAGCGCGCGACCGGCGCGGCACATGAGCAGTACGGCCGGGCGAATATCCCCAACTATTGGCGTTATGCGGAGCGATACACGCTGTGCGACCGGTACTTCACGGAGGTCGCCGGTCCATCGACGCCGAATCACCTGATGCTGATCGCCGCAGACTCGCCGATCATCGACAATCCGCATTACCGCGACCCGATCAAGGACCAGCCGCCGTTCAACATCCCATCCCTGCCCGCCGCACTCGAGAAGGCCGGGCTCAGCTGGCGTAATTACGGCGGTTACGCCCACGGCTACATCACCGCGCTCAAAGGCAGCAAGAACAACGTCACCGCCGATCGCTTCGCCAAAGATGCCGCGGCCGGCAAGCTGCCGGCGGTGTCCTGGGTCTACGGCCCGACCGGCCTGAGCGAGCACCCGGTCGAGCCGGTCAAGGCCGGCCAGAAATGGACCGCAGACCAGGTGGATGCCGTGGTCAAGGGTGGCCTCTGGCCGAACACCGTCATCTTCATCACCTGGGACGATTGGGGTGGCTGGTACGACCACGTCACGCCGCCGCTGGTGGAGAAATGGACCGACGGCACGCAGTTCCGATATGGATCGCGTGTCGGATGTCTCGTGTTGAGCCCATACGCCAAAGCCGCACATGTCGACAGGGCGGCCGACGACATGTCCGACTGCTTCGATTTCAAACAGAAACCATTGCTTCCGCCCGGCCCAGCAACTGGCTGATAATGGGTCCGGGAGAAGGCATGCTACCGTTCCAAGTCTTCTTGTACGTCCTTAACGTTGTTGCCGGCTTTGTTCTGGGCCTCGGCCTGTACTCACTCATTACGGGACGCATCCTGCTTAAGCTCGGCAGGCCAAAACAGCTTTCGACACCCGGCGCCATCCGCCTTTTCGGTCTGAGCATCCTGCTCTTTTGCCTACCGTACATCTGGTTCAGCAGGGAGTTGGATCATGCACTTCATGATCAACCCGCATCTCCCTTTGTAGATCTCATCTTGCTCGCCGGCATCATCGCCAGCGGGTGTCTCCAATGGTGGGCGTTTCGGGTCAATCGTCGTCGTGGCCAGCTGCCGTCGCCGAGCCAGCCGGGGGCAGCGTAGCCTAGCCCTCCCCTCACCCGCCGCACCGGGTGGCAGCGTCTGAAGGATTGGACGGCACGAAAGCCGCCCTATTCAACGGACTCATAGGAGGAAAACCGTAATGTTCGCCCTTCATCGCCCGCGCTTCGCTCTCCGACTTGCCACCTTGACCGTCGTGGCCGGTGCCGCCGCCATCGGCTGCGTGATCCAGACATCTGCCCAAGACCTGCCGGCGTTCACGTGCACCGACAAGTCCGGTGGGGCTGCCAGTGCAGCCGGAACTGTTACCGGCATCCGGATCGCACACCATGACGGCTACGACCGCCTGGTGATCGACTTCTCCTCGGGCACTACTGCGGTGCCGCAGTACGATCTCACCCGTCAGAACAGCTCGACAGTCGTCCGCGACGCGAGCGGCCAGTCGGTCACGCTGGAAGGCTCCGCCGGCATCCGCGCCGTGCTTCGGAACAGCGACATCGCCAGCGGCGTCCCCAGCGATCTCAAACCACGGTTGCCGGAGATTCGCGAAATCGCCAACATCGGCAACTTCGAGCGCGTCGTCAGCTACGGCGTCGGTCTCAAAACAGCCGCCTGCTTCCGCGTGCTGGAGCTCAGCGGGCCGACTCGGCTGGTGATTGACGTCCAGACTCCTCCGGACGCTGTGGCCTCGGTCAGCCCGGCCGCGACAGCTCAGCCCTCGAGCGTCGCCGCGCCATCGGTGATTCCTTCGGACCTCGCCGCCACCGGCCACCCGGCCTCGACGGGCCAGCCAGCCGGCATGCCAATCGCGCCGATCCTGCTGGGACTGCTCGCGGTGACGGCGGGGCTCACCATCGCCGGCCTGCGACGCTTCGCGAGGAAATGACCTTCTCTGACGGCACCCCCGCCAATTCCCTCCCCCGTTGTGGGGGAGGGTTCGGGGTGGGGTTTTCAAAAGTTCACCCGTTCGCGGCGCTCCCGGCGTCTATACGATTGGCATGCTCATGGATCCGGCGCTCGGGCGCGTTATCGAGCGGTGTCGCGACGGTGATCGGGACGCTTTCGAGGAGGTGGTCGACCGCTACGGCCTCCAGCTCCTGAGGACGGCCCGTCTGATCCTTCGGGACCAGGCGCTGGCGGAGGACGCCGTCCAGGAGACGTTTCTTCGAGCCTGGCAGCGCATCGGTAGTCTGCGTGACGAAGATCCGGGACCGTGGCTGAATCGAATTGCGATGAATGAGAGCATCTCGGCGTACCGGCGGAGGCATCGCTTCCAGGCGCTGACCGAGCGGTTCGGCCGTCTGGGCGGCGGAAAACATCAGGTGTCCAGTGAGGCCCGCCTGGACCTGGCGCAAGCCCTCGACCAGCTGTCAGCCGAGCAGCGGGCGGCGGTCGCCCTCCACTACTACCAGGATCTGAGCGTCGAGGAGACGGCGAAAGCGCTCAAGGTCCCAGTCGACACCATGAAGTCCCGGCTGAAGACGGCGTTGCGCCGGCTCCGCGACCTGACCGGGTCTGAGGAGATCTCCGCATGAGCGACGACTTCGAGAAGAATCTACGCGATCATCTCCATCACGAGGCGGAGGAGATCCGCGAGTTCCCGCGCCGGCTCCGAGGCCGCATCCGCGAAGGCATCGCGCCGCGGGCTCGGGCTCATATGGCTCCCCAGCTTGCGCTGGCCGGCGCGCTTGTGCTGGTGGCGTTCGCCGTGCTCGCGGTTCGCAGCCCGCAGGTGATCCTCAACGACGTGCGGTCGACGGTCACGCAGATCTTCACGACACCATCGCCCTCCCCCACTCCCCAACCTTTCATGTGCAGCGATCGCTCAGGCGGCACAACCGGACTGCCGGGGCAGCTCACCGGGATTCGCGTCGCGCATCATGCCGAAGCGCCCGGCTTTGACCGGATCGTCTTCGACTTCAGCGGTGGCATTCCGTCGTACGACCTTACCCGGCAACAATCGCCGACGTTCGTGAAGGATGCCAGCGGTCAATCGGTCACGCTTGACGGCAGTGCCGGCATCAAGCTCATCTTT
>VBEN01000180.1 GCA_005881175.1 Chloroflexota bacterium | reverse complement strand
CCTTGAACGAGATGGCATAGAGGTACAGCAGGAGGAGCGCGATCCGGACGATGCCGTCGACGATGCCGAAGAAGAGGCTGCCGTGGCCACGGCTGAGGAATCCCGCCGCCAGCAGCGGCACGCCGAGAAAGAAGAGCAGCGCTCCGACGATCGCGATTCCGATGGTGATCCGAATGGCGTTGGCGCTCAACTCCACCTGCTCACCGGCCGCCTGGATGTTCGCTGACCAGACCAGCGCCTTCATTCCGAGATGGAGTTGCTCCCACAATCCGGCCAGCCCCCGGAGCAAGGGCAGCTTCCAGAACCGATGGGTGTAGATGATCGAGCGGAGGCGCTCACGCAGCACCTGGATCTCGCCATCAGGCCGGCGGACCGCGACCGCATAGGTGGTACGGCCGCGCATCATGACCCCTTCGAGCACGGCCTGGCCGCCGTAGAAGAACTTGTCCTGGCTCACGCCGCGCTCATCCTACTGGTTTAACGACGAAACGCCTCAAACGCTCGCATGGCACTGAAGCGCCGCTCGCGTGGGCCGGCGGGCCCGGGCGGCGATTATCTCTTCCGCTGCTGGCGCTGCTGGAACCGGTCGACGCGGCCCTGGGTGTCGACGATCCGCTGCTGGCCGCTGAAGAAGGGGTGGCATACCGAGCAGACCTCGGTCTTGAGCTCTTTCTGCGTCGAGCCGGTCGTGAATTTATTGCCGCAGAGGCAGGTCACGACCGCGTCGTGGTAGTAGGCGGGATGGATAGTGGCTTTCACGGGCATGTCATTCTATCAGCCGACCCTCGCCGGGAGGAGCGAATGTGTGTACTCGATGCCCAGCGCGAGAGTCAACAACAGGCCCAGGTAAAGCCCACCGACCATCCACTTCGTTGAAGCCGGCACCTGGTAGTACTCCGGGCTCAGTGCCGTCGATCGGAATCGCTGCCAGGTGCTGAAGGCACCCACGATCACGAGTAGGATCAGTACCGGGTTCCGGAACCCGGTAAGCACCAAGAGGCCCGCGGCAATGGCAAGCCCGGCCACGTTGAACCACTTAGAGACGACGGACATTACGCGGCCTCCATCGAGTGGCGTGACAGGCACGAGATTAAAGAGGTTGATCAGGAAGCCGAAATACGCCAGTCCACCCAGAAGGCTGCCCCAATAGGTGGTAGGAGCTGCCAGATAACCCAGGTAGCATGCTCCGGACGCGATCGTCCCGAGCACCGGACCCCCGACCGCCATTTGGGCTTCCTCGGCGACCGTTTTCGGCCGCTGGTTCATGGTTACGAATGCCCCCAAGAATGGAATTAATACGGGGAGGCCAACCGGCAGCCGAAGCGCGCGGGCCACGACGAGATGGCCGGTCTCGTGGATCAAGATCAGGAGAACGAAGCCAATGCCGAAAGCCCACCAACCAAAGTATTGCGCCCAAAGGACCGCGGATACGAAGGTGGAAGCGAAGGTCAAAGCTAAGCCCTTGAACTTAAGAAGGAGACCGAGCAGCGCCAGCGCACCGGTGGCCAATCCACTCCTGGAGGGCTTGTTAGGGGCATTGGAAGACGAAATATCCGCCTGCACCGGCCGGTTCGTGCCGTAGCCGTAATCAGCCGCATGCTCGGAATCGGCGTTCTTCCGATAGATGTCAGCCACTATTTAGAGGATGCCCAGGCGGGCTTCCTTTCAATCGCGGGCCAGGGGCGGGTGAAGTTGCCGAGGTGGAGGTCAGGGCAGCGCTCGGACAGGTGCCGGACGAACTTCCGCATCCCGATACCTCGGGTTGGCTGCGGAATCCGTTCGAGCAGCCAGTGGGGGTCGACATTGAGGCTGCGCAGCTGGACCTGGTGCACGCCATACCGCTGGACAAAGCTGACCAGGGCATCCAGCTCCGAGGGAGAATCGCTGATCCCGGGAAACGTCAGCAGGTTGATGGTGACCTGTCCCCCGGTCGCCGCCACAACGCTGGCGCACTCGGCGACCTGGTCGAGCCCATAGCCCACCGGCCGGTAGTAAGCGCGAAAGCGCGTGTCATCCAGGCTGAACACGCTGATCCGCACCGAGTTCAGGCCGGCGTCAACCAGCCGCCGAAGGACGTCCGGGCGGGAGCCATTGGTATTGACGTGAATGGTCGCCTTCGGCGCGGCCGCCCGGATCCGCCTGGTCGCGTCCACCAGCGCCGCGCCCCGCGTCAGGGGCTCGCCCTCGCAGCCCTGGCCGTAGCTGACGAAATTCGATTCGCCGGCGCTCAAGTGCCAGCCCGCAAGCTCGGCGATTTCGGCTGCCGTCGGCGCGAATCCGAGCCGGGTCTGCGGTGAGTCGACGTCTCCCCACTGCTCGGAGATACACCCAAGGCAGGCGGCGTTGCAGGCGGGCGAGACCGGAATCGCGCCCTCGCCCCGGCGCAGGAACAGGTTCTGCGCGGTGAGGCAGCGATAGTCCGTAGCACAGGTTTCCAGCTGACGGAGCAGCCGACTGGCCGGCAGCGCGCGGCGCCCGCTCCGAATCGCCGCATCGATGTCCCGCCGGCCTTCCGCCTGCGGATTCCAGGCATTCCAGCGATCGGTGCGCATCGCGGCAACATGCGGCTCGCCGTCAATCGAGGCGACCGCCGCATAGCCGTACAGGGGCAGGACGGGCGGCTGTCCATCATCTTGATAGGCGGGCAGCCAGGTTCTCAGGTAGCCGGGCGGCAGCACGGCCGCCAACGCCATCGCGCCCGACTCCTCCACCGCGACCGTCGCACCTGCAGCCGACTGCCCGACGGGAATTCGTCCGGGAAGATGCACCAGGCTGGTGCCAGCGGGCAAAGGAATGAGCCGATCGGCGACGCCGACATCCCAACCACTGCGGGCAGCCGCCTGCAGGGAACGATGCTCCTGCAGGCGCCCATTTCGGCCGGCGTAGAGCAGGCGGTTCACGCCCCCTACGTTATCCCGTGTTCGTGAGGAAGCTATGAAAGCAGGTCGAGAGGGTTCTGCGGCACACCCTGGAATCGGATCTCGAAATGGAGGTGCGGACCGGTGGAACGGCCGGTGGCGCCCATCAGGCCGATCAGCTGGCCTTGCTTGACCATCTGCCCGGTAGTGACGAGGACGCGCGACATGTGACCGTAGACCGTATGGAAGCCGTTGCCATGGTCGATCTCAACGTAAATCCCGTAGTCACCCCAGCCGGCGAACACCACCTGCCCGGCATCGGCGGCCAGCTCCGGCGTTCCCTCATCGTTCGCGATATCGATTCCGGGGTGAAATTGCCAGAAGTCCTGCGTGATGATCCCCTTGGTCGGCCACGCGAATCGGATGAGATGCTCGCGGCCCACCGTTGGATTCGGCGACGCCCCGCCCGCCTCAGAGGTCGCTGCGGCTCGCGCGACATCTTCCGTCCTCATGGCGGGAATGAAGAGTTCGCTCGGCAGCTTCGCGTCGGGGGCCAGCCCATTCACCGCGCGCAGCGTCGGGATGTCAACTCGAAAGGTCTCCGCCAGCACATCGAGGGATTGATCCGGGTCGACATGGATCATGGTCCCGTCGGTGGGCGGGACAATCAGGCGCTGACCTGGGTCAACGAACGCGGCTGACGGCAGCCGGTTGATCTGCACGAGGGTGTCCACGGAGATGCCTGCCCGGGCTGCGATGCTTTCGACCGTATCGCGGT
Organism: Chloroflexota bacterium; assembly: GCA_005881175.1. Taxonomy (GTDB): domain Bacteria; phylum Chloroflexota; class Dormibacteria; order CF-121; family CF-121; genus CF-13. The sequence continues at coordinate 1,853 of VBEN01000180.1, read as the reverse complement.
TCTTCACCCGGTAATGGACCAGCGGCGGCAGCTGACCCGCTTGTGCCGTGCTCGACGGCGGTCGGAGCGTCGCATCCGCGATGTCGGTCTTGACGGCAAGGCCAGGACTCGCGGCGGTCGCCTGGGCATCGGCAATTGGGTGCCGAAAACCCAGCGGCGCCAGGCCGAGGACGAGCAGTGCCAGCGCAAGCGCCCACCCATGCGTGGCTAACCGGGGAATCCCCCATGCCCTTCCCTTCCGCAAACCGCGCGCCAGTCTAGCCGACCTTTGCGCTGTCCGTCAAACGGCTCATCACCGGTTGCACAATTTGGAACGGTTAAGGGCCACTGTTACACGGAAGCGAGTTTGCGGCTGTCTTGCTGGGCCCTTACCTGACTTTGCGATGGGCGCCTTCAACGGATTTCAGTGCGTAGTGGTGCTTGGTATTCAGGTGCCGGACGGTCCCGCTCTTGCTGCGGAACACCATCGACTCCGTTTCCGCCCAGAAGTGGTGGTAAATCACGCCGTGCAGAAACTCGCCGTCAGTCACACCTGTGGCCGCGAAGGCGACGTCGTCGCCGCGAACCAGGTCATCGACCGCATAAATCCGGCGGAGGTCCTCGAACCCCGCGCCCCGCGCCTTCTCTTCGTCATCTTTAGAGCGCAACCAGAGCCGGCACTGAAGGTCGCCACCAAGGCATTTCAGCGCGCAGGCCGCCAGGACCGCCTCAGGCAGGCCGCCGACGCCGAGCATGACGTCGATCCCGGTTCCCTCGAGCGTGGCCATGATCGCGGCGGCGATATCCCCGTCACTGAGCAGGGTGATCCTGGCGCCCACCTGGCGGACCTGCTCCATGAGCGCCTCGTGCCGGGGGCGGTCGAGCATGACCACGGTCAGGTCGGAGACCTGCACCTTCTTGGCGAAGGCGACCCGCTGCAGGTTGTTCTCTACGGAATCGTTGACATCGACGGATCCCCGGGCATCAGGGCCGACCGCAATCTTTTCGGCATACAGGCCCACCGGCGCCCGAACCAGCGAGCCGCGCTCGGCCGTGGCGATCACGGACGCGGCGTTCGGCAAACCCTTGGCCACCAGGGTCGATCCATCGATCGGCTTGAGCGCCACGTCGATGGACTCGCCATAGCCATCACCGGCTGGCTGGCCCAACCCAAGTGGAGCCGAGGCGGCGTCCTCCCCGATGACGATGGTGCCGCTCATGTGCACGCCCTTGAGCGCCTCCACCATGGCATTGGCGGCGGTCGCCCTGATGCCCTCACGATCGAGATTGCCCATCCAGCGTCCCGCCGAAAGGGCGGCCGCCTCGGTGGCGCGCACCAGCTCCAGCCCGAGATTTGGCTGGGCGGTCCGGGGTGCGGCCACCCCGCCCGACGGCGGCGTGGAGAGGTCAGACCTCACGCGGTTTGCGAGGTTTTGTCCGGTGAGACCGCGGGCTTCTCGATCGGTCGGTCGGCCGGCAATACTCCCGCTCGCACGGCGGCGGCCCGCACGAAGTCGCGGAATAGCGGATGCGGGCGGCTCGGCCGGGAGCGAAACTCCGGATGAAACTGCGAGGCCACGAACCAGGGATGATCCCGCAACTCGATGATCTCCACGAGCCGGTCGTTCGGCGACGTGCCGGAGAAGATCATGCCCGCCTCCCACATCCCCTCGCGATACGCGTTATTGAATTCGAAGCGATGGCGATGCCGTTCATAGACCACCGGCTCACCGTAGGCCTGGGCGGCCAGGGTGCCGGGCTGCAGCTTGCAGGGATACAGGCCGAGCCGCATGGTCCCGCCCTTCTCCGCCACGTCGCGCTGCTCGGGCAGCAGGTCGATGACCGGATGGCTGGTGAAGGCGTTGAACTCCGTG
>VBEN01000173.1 GCA_005881175.1 Chloroflexota bacterium | reverse complement strand
CGCCGCCCGTCCCTTGATCTGTGGAGTCTCGGCGATTGGGTGCGCCCGCAGCCAGCTGCTGCTCAACACCGGAACTTTGACCTGCGGCAGCTCGCTCGGGATCGGCGCCGGCGAGGGCGATGGCGTGGCGCGCGGGCCGGTCACCGGCCGGGTCGCGACCGCTGGATGCGGCGTTGGCGTGTGTGCCGTGGCGGCAACCGGCTGAATCTCGTGCTGGTTCTGCAGCAGGCTGAAGGCGCGGCTGCCGAGCAGGAGCACGACAATCACGATGATCGGGCGGATGATCGGATAGCCCCGCCGCGCGGGGGTGCGCAGACGACGCGACGGGCGGCGCCGGCCGCGCGTCCCGAGGCTGTATCCAGACGTAGGGTAAGACGTGCGCCTCAAGAGGTCGGCTTCATGATGGGCAAGCCCACTCGCAATGTCAAGGATTGCCCCACCGGCCGCGAACTTGATAGATAAGTAAGTAGGTAGCACCTTAAGGAGGTCGAGTCAGATGCCACAGGACGCATGGAGTCCGAAGCGCGAGCGGCAGTACGAGCACATCAAGGGCAGCCTCAAGGAACGTGGGACCGGCGAAGAGAAAGCCGAAGAAATCGCGGCGAGGACCGTCAACAAGGAACGCGCCCGGTCAGGTGAAGCCAAGGAAGCGAGCCGAACGTCGATCGTGGACATTTCGTCCGAGCGCCGCGGCGGGCTTCGCTCGCACACCGGTGCGAAGGGCCGGACCTACGACCAGCTCCGCAACGAGGCACGCGAGAAGCGCATCCCCGGCCGCTCGAAAATGTCCAAGGCCGAGCTCGAACGCGCCGTCAATCGCAAAGGCTAACCGCGCCTGCGCCTACAGGTGAAAGACCGCGCGGAGCAGCGCGGCCACAAGGGCGCCCGCGACAACGCAGACGATCAGCGGGACCCGCAGGGCTGACAGCACCGCCACCAGGATGACGGCGGCCACTTTCACGTCGATATGGAGGAGCCCATTTACCCCGGTGAGCTGGATCGCCACCAGCGCGGCGAGCAACGCGGGCGCGAGTCCGCTTGTCCGTTGCGTGATGGCCGCCGGCAGGTTGGGCGCAAACGGCCCGATCGCGCGCATGGTGAACGAGAGAGCGGCCAGGCCCAGCACCAGCCCGAGGGCTAACGAGCCAGCCATAACCCCACGACGGCCGCCCCCGCGAGAGGGACGCCCGGCGGCGTAAACGGCGCCAGCACGAGGGCGACCAGCGCTCCGCCAATCGCGCAGCGCACGGCATGCCGGGCCGACAGCATCGGCCAGAGCAGAGCCGTAAACAACGCCGGAAATGCCGCGTCGAGTCCCAGGCGTCTCGGATCACCAAGCACCGGCCCCAGCAGCGTGCCGACCAGCGTTCCCAGCACCCATACCGCGTAGAGCGAGGCACCTGTCACCAGCAGGGTGCGGCGGTCGGGGTGACCCGGTTCTCCCGCGCCCGCCGCCATTGCGTAACTCTCGTCAACCACCAGCTGTCCGAGCAGGGCCCGCCGCAGTGGCCCGCCCGGAAGGGATCGCGCCACGGCAATCCCGGTGGCGATGTACCGGAGGTTGAGCAGGCCTCCGGTGAGCATTGCCGTCACAATGCCCCCGCCGGCCGTGAGCACTCCGAGGGCGGCAAACTGCGCGGAGCCGGCGAAGACGAGCGCGGACATCAAGACCGCTGCCCAGCCGGGAATGCGGGCCGTGATGGCCAGCACACCGAAGGACACCGCGAAGACGAACACGGCGAGCGCGATAGGCGCGGAGGTGAGGAGGATTTCTCTGACCGATCGCGGCGCTCGCATCGATGCCCATTAAAGACGAAAGCTCGCCAGAATTTCCCTCCCCCGTGGCCAAAAAATTACCCTCCCCCGCTTGCGGGGGAGGGGAAGGGTGGGGGTTATCAATCGCTACCGTGACCCGACCGGCACTTTCTCGAGCAGCTTCAACGATTCGCGGATGAACGCCGGGATGTCCGACGGCTTGCGTGAGGTGACGAGGTTCTTGTCCACGACCACCTCCTGGTCGACGACGTTCGCCCCGACCTGCTGAAGATCATCCTGAATGGTCTGCCATGCGGTCAGCTTGCGTCCCTTGACCACCCGGGCGGTGATCAACAGCTGCGGACCATGGCAGATGGCGAATACCGGCTTCTGGGCATCGAAAAACGCCTTGGTGAACGCGACCATCTTGGGGTTGGCCCGCAGGTGGTCCGGCGAGTAGCCGCCTGGGATGAAGAGCGCGTCGAACTGATCGGGTCGGACCTGGTCGATGCCGGTCTCCGCCTTCGTTGTTACCGTACCCTTCTTCCCTTTCAGCTCCTTGCCGGATTCCAGGCCGACGATCGTGACCTGGTGTCCCGTCTGCTTGAACGTGTCGTAGGGCTGCTTGAACTCAGAGTCTTCGTAATCGACGTCCAGCACGCAGGCAACTCTCATGCTGATACCTCCCTAAGCATATTTTCTGATATCGGCACCTCAGACTAGTTGTGCGGGCCGGCATTCGTCAAGCTGGTACTGGGCTATCCCCGTCTTCCCAGTGCGCCAATTCCGTATTGTGATGACGCATGGTTCGCCGGGTGGTTCCCTACGCCGTCGCGCTGGCCGCGGTTGCGGCCGTGGCCGCCGCACTGGGCGTGGCCGCATGGGCCATGCGCCTTCCGCGCCTTGATACTTTTCTGCTGGTCTTTGTCCTGCTCGCGGGGACGATCGCCTGGCGTCTGGGTCGCGGCCCGGCCGTTGCGGCAACCGCGGCCTTCGCCCTGGTCTCCGATTACTTCTTCATCGGACCACAGCCAGGGTCCGGAAGCACCTCCGTCAGCGATACCGTCGCCTTGATCACCGGCGTGCTGGCGGCGGCCGCGGTCATCGAGTTCGTGCACGTGGCCCGCCACCGTCAGATCCTGCTGGAGAAGCGCAAAGATTTGCTGCAGGATGTGTCGCCGCGCATCATCCAGAGCCTCGATGCCGATGAGATCCTCAACACGGTGGCGGAGGCGACATTGCGGGTCATCGATTACCACCATTTCCGCCTCTACCGTTGGGACGAGGCCGCCGAGCGACTGGTACTGGCGAAGTCGATCGCCCGCACCGATCCTTACTCCCGGATCGACTGGCATACCGTGACGCTCGCTCTGGGTGAGGGCATCACCGGTGTCGCCGCACAGTCTCGACGGTCCATTCTCGTGCCTGATGCCAGCCAGGATGCGCGGATGGTCTACCCGGCGGGGGTCGTCCCCATCGAGGAAAGCGTCCTCAGCGTGCCGATGGTGACGCAAAGCCGCATCTTCGGCGTTCTCACGCTGGCACGATTACGGGCGCGCTCGCTGAGCCTCGAAGATCTTCGCGTGATGGAATCGATCGCGGCCCAGACCGCCCTGGCACTGGCCAACGCCGAGCAGTATGCCGAGGCCGAGCAAACCATCAGGGCCCTGGCCATGGTCGAGACGTTGCAGCCGGCCGACGTGACCCGGCCCGACGCGGACATCGACCGGCGAATCCTACAGGGCTTCGTCGACTTGAGCCAGGCCGACCTGGCCACACTGCGCAGGCTTCAGGGCGACGATGGCTGCTATCACGTCGTCGCGGCCGGCGGCCGCGCCTGGCCCAAGAACGCGTTGTCCACCGGCGAGCCGTTGTCGGCGGCCCAGGTGGCCTGGCTATCGGACCCGAAGGTGACGGTCTATGTCGCCGACCCAGCGACCGACCATACCCTGCCCGATTGGGCCGGACGGGGCGCCCAGCTCGCCGGCGTGAAGGCGGCCGTGTTCGTGCCGATGCGCGCCGGCCAGCGCTTCGTGGGTTTTGTTGGCTTGCAGTGGCGGCGGCCCCGATGGTTTCGCCCGGAGCAGCTGGGGCGGCTCCAGCTGCTTGCTGGCCAGGCGGCGATCGCGCTCGATACCCGACACGCCCTCGAACGCGAGCGAGGCCGGGCGGAAGCCCTTGCGGAGCTGGAGCGGGCGCGTAGGGAGTTCATGCAGATCGCCTCCCATGAGCTGCGCACGCCGCTCACCGTTATTCGCGGTTACGCCTCGCTACTCGAAGAGGGATCGCTCGGCGAGATGCCGGCGCCGGCGCAGCAAGCCATCCGAACGCTGATGGACAAGTCGAGCGAGATGCGGGCGCAGGTCGAGCGGATGCTGCTGCTCGCCCGGCTGGAGGATGGGGCCGCGCTGCCCCAGATGACGCCGATCGATCTACGCACGGTGGTCACCGAAGCGGTCGATCGGGTGCAGCCGCAGGTCAAGCTCAAAGAGGGTCGGCTTCAGCTCGAGCTGGCCGACGCAAGCCTGCCAGTGATCGGCGATCCCGAACGGCTCGGCATAGCCCTGGACAACCTGCTCCAGAACGCCGTTAAGTTCAGTAGTGGGCCACCCCAGATCGAGGTGGTCGGTAACCGCGAGAATGGCCGAGTCCGCCTCGTGGTCAGGGATCACGGAATTGGGATCCCGGATGGCGCGCGCCGGCATCTGTTCGAGAAGTTTTACCGGGTGCACAACCCGGAGCTCCAGAACGTCGCCGGTACCGGGATCGGCCTCTACCTGGTGCGGCAGGTCGTGGAAGGGCATGGCGGGCATGTCCAGGTTCAGAGCCACCTGGGCGAGGGGTCGACGTTCGATATCGATCTGCCGGTGACTGCGGATGCTCCCTCCCCCCCTGTGGGGGAGGGTTGGGGTGGGGGGTAGCAAGACTGTCGGGTTTTTGCGGTTCCCTCTTATGTGGCGAACCAGCCCGACTCGCACAGTGAGATCCCCGACGCCATGCTCGAGATCCCGACCGACTGGCTCATGCCGGGGCTGGACCTCGAGGCGGTTCGCCAGGTCCAGCGCCCCGATAGCACGGCGACGCTGACCTCCGAGCGCCTCTCGCTTGCCGGACTCGAGCTCGTGGTGGAGCGGCGCTGGCTGCGAGAGCCATACTGGCGTCAGATCAAACAGGCGATCAGCCGCGGA
>VBEN01000115.1 GCA_005881175.1 Chloroflexota bacterium | reverse complement strand
GGCGACGGAGGCGCAGCTGGCTCAGGCGGCGGACGTCGCCTCCGATCAGGACGGCAACGGCCAGCGCCCCGGCGATGACCGCGAAGAAAAGGAACACTAACCTGAGGCGGTTGCCTTCAGGACGGTGACGGCGGTTGTATCGTCGCGCAAGCTTGCCATCCGAATACTTCGAAAGGCAACCCCTAGCAGGGCGGCGACGATGAGGAATAAGCCGCCAACCACAAATACGACCGGCGCGCTGAGACGGTCACTCAGGGGACCAGCGACCGCCATGCCCGTGAGATATCCACCCTGAACAAGTAGGAACCTTGTCGCCATGACCCGACCGCGAACGTGGTCAGGGGATTCCCGCTGAGTGACGGAAATGAGCGGCACATAGTAAATCATGTTAAGGATTCCGCCGAGCAGCAGAAAAATAATCGTTACCGTCAGATTCCTCGAGAATCCGACAAGGAGATTGGCCAGACCTACACCGCCAGCCCCCAACAGAAGGAGCGTGCCAGCCCGGGCACGATTGACCAGCTCGCCAGCGATCAAAGCACCCACGATGGCACCCGCTCCAATTGCCGCCTCGATGAAGCCATACGCACTCGCTCCTCCATGGAGGGCTTCGTACGCCATCACGACCAGAAGGGTCGTGGTCATCCCAAAGAAGACCGCGACCACCAGAGTCAACGTCATCGTTGACCGGAGCACCGCGCTTCGAAGTACAAACCGAAGACCGTCAACCACATCGCTGGCGAGCCGCAGACTGGTGCCCTTCGCTCGGACCGCCAGATCAGGAACACCGAGCAGGCTGATGGCGGAAAAAAGATAGGTTCCGGCATCGATGAGAAACAGCGGGAGCCAACTAACGGCAGCCACGATCAGGCCAGCAAGGGAGTATCCGAGCAGTTCCATAGTCTTTTCGGAGGACGAGACGAGACCATTGGCTCGGATGAGAAGCCGACCTGGGACCAGATTCGGGAGGATCGCCTGCTTGGCTGGATTGAAGAAGGCGCTGGCCGATGCGATGAGGAACACGGCGACAAAGGCGCCCGGCAGCCAGAAGGCACCAAAGAAGGGGATCGATACGGTGAGAATCGCTCGGGCGAGGTCGGCAAAAATCATCAGCCGTTGCCGATTAACCCGGTCGACCAGCGGCCCGGCGATCAGCCCGAAGAGAATGGTTGGAATCGCCTTCGCGATCAGGCCAAGGGCCACGATGGATGCCGACCGGGTGAGGACGAACAGCATGATGGCAAGGCCAGCTGTGTTCATCGTGTCTCCGAAATAGGACACTGCCTGGCCGACCCAGAACATGCGGAACGGGCGTACCGCGAGCGCCTCCTGGTACGTCGGCGAGGCCTGGGCCGCATCAGAGTGATCGGCAATCGCGACGCCCCAGCGCTCCGCAACGATCCTCTCCAGGGCGCCGATTACCTGAGGGTCATACCAGCTGCCGGCGAGCTGTCGCAGCTCGCGAATCGCCTCGGCTGGTGTCTTGACGGTCGGCCGGAAAACACGCGCCTGGGTGATCGTGTCGAAGGCATCGCAGGCATTGACGATCCGCGATCCTACCGGAATCATCTCCGCTTTCAATCCGTCGGGATAGCCAGCGCCGTCCCACCGCTCGTGGTGATGATGAACGATCTCGGAAACTTCTCTTTGTTCTGGGTGCTCGGCAAGGATCTGAGCCCCTTCAACCGGATGGGTCTTGATGATTTCGTACTCCTCCGGAGTCAATTTCCCCGGCTTGAGGAGGATCGAGTCGGGGATCGCGATCTTCCCCAAATCGTGCAAGATCCCCCCTACCCTGATCGTGTTGCAGTCGTCGTCCGGTAGGCGGAGCAGGCGGGCCACGCCTTCACAGAGCTCACCGACTCTCTGAGAATGGCCAAACGTCTGGCCGTCCCGTTTGTCCACAACGCGGCTTTGCATGATGTACGAGTCACGGAGCCAGGTGTCGAGACGGCGCTGTTTCTGGATGCTGGCTCGATATATCAATAGCGGCATGAAGAGAAGGAATACGATCAGTTGATCAACAAGCGCCGGGGCTCTCAGTAGATGACCAACCAGGATTCCCGTTAAAGGAAGGGCCACGTAGGTGAGGCCATTGCCGGCGTAGGCTGCCCGTATCGTTGAGACAAGAGACTTCCCTTCGTGGAGGGCGAAGAATATCCCGATGAGAATCGTGTTCAGCCCCAGCATCAGGGCGAGCGCGGCGCCATAGCCCCAGGGCGTAAGGCCCGTTTCCTTGATCAAGAATGAGGGCATACCTGCGGCAAAGATGTACATTCCACGGTTCATGAGGAATCGTCCCCAGCTGATTTGCCTTCCAGGAATGCGCGAGTCGATCGTCCCAATCGCCGCGACCGTCATAACGGCCCAGGGTGATAGAGGAACGGCGACCGCACCAAAGAGGGGTGCCAGCGTCACCGTCAAGGTACCGCCGCCCCGGGTCGGGATGGGCGAGAAGGCGGAGAGGAGGCTCAGGATAACGAGAATGACCGTGGTGGTAAGTTCGTGGCTACCGGAATTGGCCCATGGGGCTTCCTGCTGAATCGTCAGCACCCAGAAAGCCAGACCGATCGTTCCGACTCCCCAGGAATAACGCGATGCCAGCGAACTGCCCGACTTCAGGAAAATCCCCCGTATGTTAAGGGATAACTCCCGCTATTCCTGATTCCCGCCAGGTATGAAAAAAACAAAAAGCCCGGGTAACCCCGGGCTCTTGTCTACTGCAATCTAGGCTTGCCAGCCAGCGCCGCCGGCCAAGATCGCCCCGAGCAGGCCGACGACAACCACCAACAGTTTCTTCATCGCGACCACCCCCACAAAGATTCCCGGGACCCGCGCAGACTCCCCTGGTGATTCTTGACGCTAGCGGGCTGGGCGGTTCCCGTAAATCTGTCGACAGGCGGCTCGCCTAGGCCTGCCGGTAGCGAACGTCCGTTCGATCGATGTCGAGCTGGACCGCCTGCGCCGCCGCTTCAGCCCGTGTTTGTACCCGGAGCTTGCGGTAGATGTTCCGCAGATGCGACTTGATGGTGCCCTCGCTCAAGCCTAGGCGATTGGCGATCGCCTTGTTGCCCTTGCCCTCGACGACCGACTGCAGGATCTCGGTCTCCCGTTCGGTCAGCGGCTCAGCAGGCGGGCGGCGCGGCCGTTTGAGGGTGGCACCCAGGCGCATGATGACCCGCCGGGTCAAGGCATCGTTCAGCTGGAAGCGACCGGCGTGCGCGTCCTGGATGCTGCGAGCGAGCGTGACCGGATCCACATCCTTAAGGACGTAGCCCGACGCGCCGGCGGCCACCATCTCGACGATGTCTTCCTCGGCCTCCGACACGGTGAGCGCGAGGACCACCCGCTCCGGATCCTCCTCCCTGATGGCCCGAGTCGCGGCGATCCCCCCCATCTCGGGCATGTTGAGATCCATCAGGATGACATCGGGCTTCAGGCGGCGAGAGTGCTCGACCGCCTGGCGCCCGGTTACCGCCTCTCCGACGATGTCGATCTCCGGAAAGTCCCGAAGCATACCCTGGACCCCCGCCCGGAAAATCGGACGGTCGTCCGCGATCAGCACCCGTACCCGGCTCATTCCGAGCGCTCCGCGGGGCCGATGAGCGTGACCAGCGTCCCCTCCAGTGACTGACTCACGATTTCCAGCGCTCCCCCGATCATCTCGGCGCGCTCACGCATTCCGACCAGACCATACGAACCGACCTTCTTCGGATCCTCGGCAACCCGGCGAACGTCGAAGCCACGACCGTCGTCGCGGACCGTGAGCACCCAGGGCGACGATGAAAGATCCACAACCACCCACAAGTTTCGAGCCTGGGAGTGTTTGCGGACGTTCGAGAGGCTCTCCCGAAGGACCTGGAAGATGACTTCCTTCTGCTCCGCGGAGATGGTGTTCTCTTCCCCTCGGATGCTGACGTTGGTTTCGACCAGGTTGACCCGGCCGAACTGGTCGACAAGCTTCAATACCGAGGCCAGCAAACCCTGGGAGCGAATGGTTTTCGGTCGCAGCGACTGCAGGATGTTGCGCGCGCCCGCCAGGATCTCCTCCGTCATGGAGCGCAGCTGGGGCAGCAACTGGCCGGCGTCCTCGGGATCTCGCTGGCGCCGCTGTTCGTAGTACTTGAACAGGGCTACAACGGCCGCGAGATCCGAGGCGAGCCCATCATGGATTTCCCGCGCCAGGTTGAGCCGCTCCTGGAGCACGGCCACCTCTGCCACCTTGATCGCCAGACTGTGGGCGCGCAGGGCCGCGACCGCCTCGACCGCCAGGTCTTCGAGCCGGACGGCATCACGCCGGTCCAGTCGCCACGGTGTGCGGCGGAGCAAGGCGAGCACCCCGACAGGTCGTTCGAGAGGTGGCGACAACACGATGGCCGCGAAGCCACGGTAGCCGGCGTCGACCCAGGCCGCCTCGTCCGCCGTGAGCTCCTCCGCGGCCAGGTCCTCGACCGTGAATACCTCGTTGTGCTCGAGCGCCCGCCGCAACAGCCCGCTGCTGATGGCGGTAACGCCCTCCGGCGCAGCCAGCGACTCGGTGGGCACCCCGGCGCGCAGGAGGAACCGCCGCTGCTCGCCAAGCGTGTAGACCTGGCTGGCATCCACCTGGAGCAGATCGAGCGCCTGCTGGGCGGCCGCCAGGAGGATGGTCTGCAGGGACCCCGCCATCTGTTCGGGAACCAGCCGCGCGGCCTGAAGCTCCGGCGCCACCGGTGCCGGGGCGGCGGGCCCCACCTGCACGGCCGTTGAGGGTGCCTCTTCGGCGGTCGGCTCAGGCATCACGGGCTCGGCGGGCGGACCTTCCACGGGGGGTGCTTCAAGAGCTTGCTCCACAACCGGCGCTGCCGCCGCTGGCAATTCATTGCCGGGAGGTGGGGCTGCAGCGCTAGGTGCCTGGGGGACCGGCGGAGGTGGGGCCGCCGTTACCGCCTCGAGGACCGGTGGCTGAGGCTCCACGGCCGCCTGCGTGCGTTGCATGGAGCGGGCGAACAGCTCGAAGAAGCGGTCCAGGACTGCCCGCTCATCGGCGCTGAGCTCGCCGTTGACCCCGGCGATCATCTCGGCCGCGGTCGCCCGCGGAGCGTGGGGCGGCGCGCCCGCTCCTTCGGCTCCGCGCCGCAGTCGCCGGATCAGCTCCCGCAGCCGCTCGGCGGCGGCCGCGCGCTCTTCGTTACTCGGCTCGCGGCCATGAGCATGCGCCAGCTGCTCCGCGATTTCCGGAAAATTCACCTCGAGGTAATGGACAAGAACGTCATGCATGTGTTGTCAGAACCCGACTTCGAATTATTGGAGACGTGAAATGAATCCTGTCAAGGGCAGTTCGGCGGATGTCCGGCGCGCGCTTCTACGTGTACAAAGATGTTACGGGAGCCATAGTTATAATGACCGAGTCGCGGCTTCCCCAGGACCTGTGATCTTTATTGACTGCTGAAACAGCCACCGTCCGGCTCTCCTACATCATTAATCACGATGTGACGAGGGCCGCGATGCAGAATTTCTCGGCCCGAACCGGCATCTCGCTGGCCGCCGATTCCGCAGACGGCTACCAGATTCCGCCGGGCTTGCCCCAGAGCGACTTCTGCCTGCTGATGCAGAACTTCGGGCGATGCGAGATGGTGCCGAACTCTTCGGCGCCTGCTCTCGTCGACGAGCCGCAGCTCCGCTACGACGGTGCCCAGATCGGGCACCTGATCATCCCGATCTGCGATGGGCGCCATCTGCTGGGCCGGCTGGTCAGCGAACCATTCGCGGTTGCCCGACCCGACTTCGCCACGGTCTACGAACTGGCCCGCGCGCTGCCGGTCCACCCCGACAACTTGATGCGAGCCACCCAATCCGTCCCCGTGGTCTCGCAAACCAACATCATGGAAGCGGCCAACCTGGTTCACACCCTGGTGCAGCATGTGGTGGCCCAGAACTACAAGCACCAGGACGAGCTGACCGTGCTCCGCGCCTTTGACAGCATCATGACCAATCTCAGCTATGAAGTGCTGAGCGATATGATCCTCAATCTCGGAACCCGGCTGCTTCGAGGCCAGGCGTCGCTGCTGTTCGTCGCCAGCGACCAGGGTCAACGTGAGGAAGCGTATTCGGGACCCGAGCCCAACGGCACCGGCGACCTGCGGCGGCTACTCGTTGAAATGAGTGATTTCGTTCTGCAGTCGAAGCGACCGCTCTCGGTTCCCGACGCCGCACAGAGTCCGTGGACACAGTATTTGCTCAACCGGCAGGATGTGCAGGGGTCAATCACGATCACGCCGCTTCTGCAGCAAGAACGGATCCGCGGAACGCTGGGAATTTATGCTGCTGAGGCGAGTCGTGACCCCGAGTCGGACCTCCACCTGCTGTCCATGCTCGCCGCCCAGGCGGTCAACAGCCTCGTGATGCTCGAGCGGTTGGTGGCCAGCGAGGAGCAGGCGCTGACCGACAGTCTCACCGGCCTGTACAACTATCGGTTCTTCCAGGAGAGCCTGCAGCGCGAGCTGAGCCGCGCCTCACGCAGTAAAGCCTCGCTTTCGCTGATCGTGCTCGACCTCGACAACTTCAAGGTAATCAACGATAGCTACGGCCACGGCGTCGGCGACCGCGTGCTTCGACATCTGGCCGACCTCATCCAGCGTCATAGCCGCAAGGCCAACGTGGTCGTCCGTTACGGGGGCGACGAGTTCTGCATCATCGTCCCGGAAGGGGATCTCGATACCGCCCGCGCCGTGGCCGAGCGGGTGCTGGCCGAGATCCGCAACAGCCCTTACGGGGATGAGGCGCATGGGGTGCCGCCGCAACCGCTGACGGTCAGCGCCGGCGTCACCTCCTACCGACCTGAGGAGGACAACGCCTTCTCCTTCTTCAAGCGCGCCGACGAAAATCTTCTCACCGCCAAGCGCACTGGGAAAGACCGGGTCGTCGGCGAGTAGATCAGCGGCGCCGGTAGGGCCGGCGCATCGCCCGACGCAGTAACCAGGGAATCGTGACCGCTACCAGCGGTTGCTCCAGGAAGGCGAGGACCTGGCCAAGCTTGGGGAAGAGCTCGGACGCCGAGTGCTCGAGGGCGAAGCCGTGCTCGTTGAGTTGAGCCGCCAACCGCTCGAGCGCGGTTACCTCCTTACCGGCGTAGACCGAGAGCTCCCTCGCCCGCCGGCGGGCTCTTCGATAGGCACGCCAGGCGCCCTGGATCGCGTAGATCAGGAGCACCAGGCCGACACCGGCGCAGGCGATGCCGACGACGGGAAGGGTTACTCCTCGGCCTCCTCCGCTCCGCCAACACCGGCAATCGTCGCCACCGTATCGCCTTCATCCAGCCGCATGATGATCACGCCCTGGGTCTGCCGGCCGGCCACTCGGATGTTCTCGATCGGGGTGCGGATCACCTGGCCACCCTCGGAGATGACGATCAATTGTTCCTCTTCGGGATTGACCACCACCCGCATCCCCACCAAGGGGCCGGTGCGGTCGGTAATCGCCATGGTATAGACACCCTGCCCACCACGGGAATGCGAGGGATAGTCCTCGAGCGGGGTGAGCTTGCCGTAACCCTTGGCGGAGACGACCAGCAGGTGAGCGCCCTTCCTGACGATGTCGAAGCCGGCGACCAGTGCGTCCTTGCGCAGCGTGATCCCACGCACCCCGGTCGTATCGCGACCCATCGGGCGCACCTGCTTTTCATTGAACCGGACGGCCTTGCCGTCGGTGGTGGCGATGATCAGCTCATCTGATCCTGCGCTCAGTTTTACCCAGTTGAGCTCGTCGCCGTCTGTCAGGTTGATGGCGATCAGACCGTTGCGCCGCACCTGGCTGTAGAGCCGCGCCGGGGTCTTCTTGATCGTGCCCTGTTTGGTCACCATCACCAGGTATCGGTCTTCGGCCCAATCGGTGATGCCAACCACGGCCGTGATCTTGTCCTTGGGATCGATATCAATAAGGTTTGCCACCGGCAAGCCCTTGGCCTGCCGGTTGACATCGGGGATCTCGTGTACCCGAAGCCGGAAGACCGAGCCGTGATTGGTGAAGAAGAGCATGTCGGAGTGTGTCGAGGAGATCGCCAGATGCTCCACGAAGTCTGACTCCACCCGAGCGGCGCCGAGCACGCCCTTGCCGCCGCGGCGCTGCGGGCGATAGGTCGTCGCCGGCACGCGCTTGACGTAGCCGCGGTGCGTCAGCGTGACCACCACGTCTTCCTTCGGGACGAGGTCTTCTTCGTTGAGCTCGACGGAGCCCTGGAAGTCGAGCTGGGTGCGGCGAGCGTCGCCATATTTCTTCTTGAGCTCGGCCAGGTCGTCCTTGATCAGCATCATGATCTTGGGCTCATGCTGCAGCAGGTCCTCGAGGTAGGCGATCCGCTTGATGACCTCCTCGTACTCCTCCATCACCTTGTTGCGCTCGAGACGGGTCAGCCGGCCCAACCGCATGTCGACGATCGCCTTCGATTGCCGCTCGGAAAGCTTGAAGCGCTCCTGCAGCCGCTCCTGGGCGGTCTTCTCGTCCTGGGATTCGCGGATCGTCTTGATGACGGCGTCGAGGTTGTCGAGCGCGATCTTGAGGCCTTCAAGGAGATGGGCCCGATCGCGAGCCCGCTCGAGCTCGTAGCGGGTGCGACGGGTCAGGACCTCACGGCGATGGTCGATGTGGTGCTGGAGGAGGGCCTTGAGGTTGAGGACAACCGGACGGCCCTCGACCAGCGCCAGCGAAATCACGCCAAAGGTCGTCTGCAGGGCCGTGTGCTTGTACAAATTGTTGAGCACGGTCAGCGCTCGAGCATCCTTCTTGAGCTCGATCACGATGCGCATGCCGTGCCGGTCGGACTCGTCGTTCAGGTCCGCGATGCCCTCGAGCTTTCGCTCGCCGACCAGCTCCGCGATACGAGCGACCAGCGTGGCCTTGTTGACCATGTAGGGGATCTCGGTGATGATGATGCGTTCCCGGCCGTTCTTGGCCTCCTCGAAGGTATGACGGGCGCGAACGATGAGCCGGCCATGGCCTGTGCCGTAGGCGGCCGCGATTCCCTCGCGGCCGATGATGATGCCGCCGGTCGGAAAGTCCGGGCCCCTGACCAGCTTCATCAGGTCCTCGGTGGTAGCGTCCGGTTGGTCGATCAGGTAGATCTCGGCGTCGCAGACCTCGCCCAGGTTGTGCGGTGGGATGTTCGTCGTCATGCCGACCGCGATCCCCGAGGAGCCGTTGATCATCAGGTTGGGAAGACGGGCGGGTAGCACGAGCGGCTCCTGCCGGGTCGCCGAGTAGTTGTCGCCGAAGTCGACCGTGTCTTTCTCGAGGTCGACCAGCAATTCGGCGGCGATCGGGGCGAGCCGCGCTTCCGTGTACCGATACGCGGCCGCCGAGTCGCCGTCAATCGAGCCGAAGTTGCCCTGGCCGTCGACCAGGGGATAGCGCAGTGAAAAATCCTGCGCCAATCGCACCAGCGAGTCGTAGACGGACGAATCGCCGTGCGGGTGGTAGTGCTTGAGCACCTCGCCGATGATGGCCGCGCACTTCTGGTAGCGGGCACCGGGCGTCATCCCCTGTTCCTGCATCGCGTAGAGGATGCGGCGGTGCACCGGCTTCAGCCCATCCCGAGCGTCCGGCAGCGCGCGGCTGACGATGACGCTCATGGCGTAGTCCATGTAGCTCGAGCGCATCTCGCTCTCGAGTTGCAATGGCAAGACGGTGCCGATGTTTAGTGGCTCCATGCTGACCTCGTGAAAGAAGACTGGATCTTAGTTGTTGTCAAAGCGTTTGAGGACGATGCACGCGTTTTGACCGCCGAAACCGAAGGAGTTGGACATCGCGACCTTGATCTCGTGACGGCGTGGTTCATTCGGCACGTAGTCCAGGTCGCACTCCGGGTCCGGGTGCTCCAGGTTGATCGTCGGGTGAACGATCCCATGGTTGATGCAGAGGATGGAGGCGATCGCTTCGACAGCACCGGCGGCACCAAGAAGGTGCCCGATCATCGACTTTGTGCTCGAGATGGGGATCTGCTTGGCACGATCGCCCATGACCCGTTTGATCGCCGCGGTTTCGGATTTGTCGTTCAGCTGTGTGGAGGTTCCGTGCGCGTTGATGTAATCGACGTCGCGCGGGCCGATGTGGGCGTCCTCGAGCGCCTTCGCCATCGCCCGGGCCGGGCCGTCGCCATCCTCTTCTGGCATCACGATATGGAAGGCATCGTCAGTCACGGCAAAGCCGATGATCTCGGCGAAGACTTCCGCCCCCCGGCCTTCAGCGTGTTCGAGCGTCTCGAGCACGAGCATGCCCGCCCCCTCACCGGGGACGAAACCGTCGCGCTGCGCGTCGAACGGCCGGCTGGCCTTGGTCGGGTCCTCCGAGTAGGTGGAGAGCACCTTCATGGCGGCGAAGGAGGCCAGCCCAAAGCGACAGAGATTCGCCTCGGCGCCGCCGGCGAGCATTACGTCGGCATCCCCCCGTTGAAGCACCCGGTACGCGTTCCCCAGGGCCTGGGTGGATGCCGCGCAGGCGGTGGTGTCGGTGTTGTTGGGACCCTCGAGCCCGAACTGGATGGCGATCTGGCAGGAGGCCATGTTGGGAATCACGCGAGGGACAAAGAATGGTGAGATCCGCTCTGGCCCCCGCTCACCGCGCAGGGCAAAGGCCTCGATCTCTTCCGAGATTTCCTTGAACCCGCCAATCCCGGTGCCGAGCTCGCAGCCGATCCTGGTCCGATTCTCTCTCGCCAGCTCCAGCCCGGACTGCTCGATGGCCATTTTCGCGGCCGCCACGCCCACCTGGCTGAAACGGGCCATCCGCTTCGCTTCCTTGAAGTCCATGTATTTGCGGGCGTCGAAGTTCTTGAGTTCGGCCACGGTTTTGACCGGCAGGTCGGAGACGTCAAACGAGGTCGCGATCCCCAGCCCCGAGCGGCCCTCGATCAGGCTGTCCCAGAACTCCCCCAGGGTATTGCCGTTCGGCGCCAGCACCCCCATCCCAGTGACCACGACGCGACGCTCCGGCCTAAGCCCATTCCCTTCCATTCCCGTCATGTTACGAAAGGTGCCGTTGATGGCTCGCTTTTTTGCGTGCTGATCGGGGTCGCGGGCGCGCTCGCAATCGTAGAGACGATCTGACGTTCGACCGCGTCACGCGCCACCCGGATCGCGTTGTAGATGGCTTTTGCGTCGGACCGGCCATGGGCGATCACCACCACGCCGTTCACCCCCAGGAGAAGCGCGCCGCCGAACTCCCGCCAATCGGCCCGGCGCCGAACGGCCCGCAGCCTCGGGCGGATGAGGAGCCCGCCCAGAGTCGCGAGCGGATCACCCTGGACCGCGTCGCGCATACTCTGGAAAACGAACTCGGCGGCCCCCTCCGCCGTCTTGATGAGGACGTTGCCGCTGAAGCCGTCGGTGACAACGACGTCGGCCTTTCCCGCAAAGATGTCCTTGCCCTCGATATTGCCGACGAACGTGATGCCCGGCTGTGTACGAAGGCGGGGCGCGGTGGCCTGGACCAACTGGTTGCCTTTGCCGGCTTCCTCGCCGTTGCTGAGGAGGGCCACGCGCGGACTGGCGATCCCCATCAGCTTCTGCGCATAGATGCTGCCCATCACGGCGTACTGCAGGAGGTGCTCGGGCTTGGCATCGGCGTTGGCGCCGACATCAAGCAGAAAGCAGTTCCCTCCGCCCGCCATGGGAATGATGGAACCGATGGCGGGCCGATCGATGCCGGCGATGCGCCGCAGGCCGAAGAGCGCGCCGGCCATCACCGCCCCACTGTTGCCAGCGCTGACGAATCCGCCGACCCGCCCGTCCTCGATCATCTGGATACCGCGAACGATTGATGAGGCCTTTTTGCTGCGCACCGCCTGGGCCGGATGCTCGTCCATGGCGATCACCTCGGGTGCCTCTTCGATCTGAGCCCATTTGCCGGCGCCGGAGGTGGCCAGCGCCGCGTCGACCCGGTCCTTGATACCTACGAAGATGACCTCGACGCCCAGCTCACGATGCGCCTGGACGCCGCCCGCAACGATCTGCTCGGGGGCGAAATCGCCGCCCATCGCATCAAGCGCGATTTTCATTGAGGACTGACCCGGTGAAGGGGCGGGCTAGATATCCAGGTTCCGCACGGTCTTGGCGTGCGTCTGGATGAAGCGCTTGCGCGGATCGACGTCGTTCCCCATCAGGACGTCGAAGATCTTGTCGGCTTCAACCGCGTCGTCGATCTCGACCCGCAGGAGCATGCGGTTCTGCGGGTTCATGGTGGTCTCCCACAACTGTTCCGGGTTCATCTCACCAAGACCCTTGTAGCGAGCGACCTCGGGCTTACCCGTCATCTGGGCCAGCTTGCGATTCTTCTGTTCCTCGGTATAGGCATAGCTGAGCTCTTTGCCGCGCGTGATCTTGTAGAGAGGCGGCTGCGCGATGTAGAGATACTTCTCCGTGATTACCTGCGGCATGTAGCGGAAGAAGAAGGTCAGCAGCAGCGTGCGGATGTGCGAGCCATCAACGTCAGCATCCGTCATTACGATCACGTGGTGATAGCGCAGCTTCCCGATATCGAACTTCTCGCCCACGCCGGTGCCGAGTGCGGTGATCAAGTTGCGGATCTGTTCGGACGTGAGGATCTTGTCCTCGCGAGCCTTCTCGACGTTCAGGATCTTCCCGCGAAGGGGCAGGATGGCCTGAAAGCGACGGTCACGCGCGCCCTTGGCTGAACCACCCGCCGAATCACCCTCGACCAGATAGATCTCGCTGAGGCTCGGATCGCGCTCCGAGCAATCGGCCAGCTTACCCGGGAGCGTCGACGACTCGAGCAGCGACTTGCGCTGCACCAGCTCGCGCGCCCGCTTGGCCGCATCGCGCGCCCGAGCGGCCACCAGGCATTTCTCGATGATGCGCCGCGCATCCGGCGGGTTCTCGTCGAGGTACTGGGTAAAGGCGTCCGAAAAGACGGTCTCGACCTGGCCGCGCACCTCCGAGTTACCGAGCTTGGTCTTGGTCTGGCCTTCGAACTGGGGCTCGCGCACCTTGACGCTGATCACGGCGGTCAGTCCTTCGCGGACATCATCACCCGTCAGGTTCGGATCTTGATCGCGCATCAGGTTGGCCTTGCGCGCGTACTTGTTCAGCACCGAGGTCAACGCCGAGCGGAAGCCGGTGACGTGGCTGCCGCCCTCCACCGTATTGATGTCGTTGGCGAAGGCCAGCACGCTCTCGGTGAAGCCCTGGTTGTACTGGAGCGCAATCTCGACCGTGTTGCCATCGGTCTCTCGCTCGACGTGCAACGGCCGAAGATTCACCCAGCCTTTGTCGCGATTCAGATACTTGACGAAGGCGCTGATGCCGCCCTCGAAGTAGAAGGTGTAGTCGAGGTCGATCCGCTGGTCACGCAGCACGATGGTCAGTGCCTTGTTGAGGAAGGCGAGCTCGCGCAACCGATGCGACACGATGTCCCAGTGAAAGCCGAGCTCCTCGAAGACGTCGGGATCCGGCCAAAACCGAATGTAGGTCCCGGTGGTGTCGGCCTTGCTAGTCGCCTTGAGCGGTGCGACGGGCGCGCCCCGGCGGTACTCCTGGTCGTGCTGCTTGCCGTGCCGCATCACCGTCACCAGCAGCCGCTCCGACAGGGCGTTGACGACGGACAACCCCACGCCGTGCAGACCGCCAGATACCTTGTAGCCACCGCCGCCGAATTTGCCGCCGGCGTGGAGCTTGGTCATGACGACCTCCAGGGCGGGCTTTCCCTGGTCCTTCATGATGTCGACCGGGATGCCGCGGGCGTTGTCGGCGACCGAGGCGGAACCGTCCTGGTGGAGCGTTACCTCGATGCGGGTGCAGAATCCGGCGAGGGCCTCATCGACGGAGTTGTCGACGATCTCATAGATGAGGTGATGGAGACCCCGGTTATCGGTGGACCCGATGTACATCCCGGGACGGCGTCTGACTGGCTCCAAACCCTCCAGAACCTGGATGGCCTTGGCGTCATAGGCAGGCGTCGTTTTTTCCTTAGGATTCAGCAAGTCGCGTATTCAAATTATATCGAATTTCGGACCAAAAATCGGTGTTTGCGGACGCCTAATGTGGCGTGGTTTGGGGGGCGGATCCGGAAGCGGCTACCGGCGCGGTTTCGGTGGCTTTTGGTCGCCACCGAAGGTCGAGCTGGCGCGCCGCCCGGACCTCGTCGAGCCGTCCCACGGGCGCATCGTGGGGCGCGGTCTTGACCATCTCAGGATCCCTGGCGATCTCCTCGACGATCTGTTCAATCGCCTTGATAAATGCATCGAGCGTGGCCTTGGATTCAGTTTCGGTGGGTTCGATCATGAGAGCCTCGGGCACGATCAACGGAAAGTAGACCGTCGGCGGGTGAAGCCGTCTTCGCCGTCAGCACGAATTCATGCAGCGACGGGCCACTGAAAGCGTCATCGAAGGAACGACGCAGGTGATGCCGCAGATAGCTCGCGTTGAGCACCGCGTTGCGCGCGACCTCATCGATGGTATTGCCGTAGGTGCGAATGTAGGCGTAGGCGCGAAGCAGCATCCCGAAGTTGCCGTAAAAGGCGCGCACTTTTCCGATCGACTGTGGCCGCTCGTACTCGAAACGGAAACCTTCATCGGTACGCTCCACCGTGGGGATGGGCAAGAAGGGCACCAGATGCGACTTCACCCCCACCGGCCCTGCCCCCGGGCCACCGCCGCCATGTGGGGTGGAGAAGGTCTTGTGCAGGTTGAGATGCACCACGTCGAAGCCCATGTCGCCCGGCCGCGCCACTCCCACCAGGGCGTTGAGGTTGGCGCCGTCGTAGTAGACCTGCACCCCCTGCTCATGCGAAAGCCGCGCGATCTCCAGGATGTCTTTTTCGAACAGCCCGACGGTGTTGGGATTGGTCAACATCACCGCGGCCACCCTGGCTGACAATTTCCCTTTCAAGTCGTCGAGCTGCACGAGACCATCCGGCCCGGACTTGATCGTCACCGTTTTCAGACGGGAAAGCGTGGCGCTGGCCGGGTTGGTTCCATGGGCGCTGTCCGGGACCAGCACCTCATCCCGGTTCTCGCCCCGGCTGCGGTGGTAAGCCTGGATCAAGCGCAGACCCGTCCACTCGCCATGCGCGCCGGCGGCCGGCTGCAGGCTCATGCGGTCCATGGCGGTGAGCGCCAGCAGCGCCCGCTCCAGCTCCCACATCAGGCGCAATGCGCCCTGCGCCCGCGCCGGCGGATGGTATGGATGAAGGTCGGCGAAGTCGTCGAGGCGGGCCAGCGCCTCGTTGACCGCGGGGTTGTATTTCATCGTGCAGGAGCCCAGCGGATAGAGACCCTGGTGCAGGTTGAAGTTGAGCCGTCCCAGCCGGCCGAAGTGGCGCGCCACCTCCGGCTCGCTCAATGAAGCAATCGGCAGCGACGACCGCCGCCGCAGCCCCGCCGGAACCAGTTCATCGATGGGCCGGATCTTGACGCCGGGCGCCGGCAGTCGGGGACTCGGTCGGTCCTGACTCCCCAGCTCGAAGAGCAGCGGCTCGCTCACGCCAGCGCCTCCAGGTAGCGCTCGATCGCGCGTGGATGGTTGAGCTCGGTGACGGAAACCAGCAGGGCATCCGATAGCTCGGGGAAGAACCGGCCCAGCGGAAGCCCCGGGAGCACACCCCGCTCGAGCATGAAGCCCTGCGCCTGCTCCGCCGGGTAGGGGGTGCGCAGCACGAACTCCCAGAGGAACGGGGCCTCGAATGCCAGCCGATACCCCTTGCGCTCGACCAGTTGCGCCGCCAGGTAATGGGCGCGCTGGGCACTCAGCTCCACGAGTTCCTTCAAACCGGCGCCACCCATGTGTGCGAGGTAGACGGTGGCCGCCAGTGCCATCAAGGCGTGGTTCGTGGTGATGTTCGAGGTGGCGTGCTCACGCCGGATATGTTGTTCGCGCGCCTGGAGGGTCAGGACGTAGCCAGGCCGACCTCGTGCATCCACGGTGCCACCGACCAGCCGACCGGGCATCCGCCGCAACAACGGCTCCTTGCAGGCGATGAAGCCGAGGTATGGACCGCCAAACGACAGCGGCAGGCCCAGCGGCTGTCCATCGCCGACCGCGAGGTCGGCGCCATAGTCCCCGGGGGCCGCCAGCAGTCCAAGCGAAATAGGATCGACGCAGGCAATCAGCAGCGCGCCCGAGCGATGGGCGAGGTCACTGATCGGCTGGGCATCTTCGAGCACGCCATAGAAATTGGGCTGCTGGAGGATGACCGCGGCGGTGGTTGGCGTGACCGCTTGCTCCAGCTTTGCCGGATCGACACGGCCATCCGCGCCGGTCGCGACTCGGAGGATCTCGTAGTGCTGCGCTTCCGAGTAGGTTTGCAGGACCTGCGCATACTCCGGATGGAGCGCACCGGCCACGACGACGTTCTGCCGATTCGTGTGCGCCACCGCCATCGCCGTTGCTTCCGCAAGCGAGGTCGCCCCGTCGTAGAGCGAGGCGTTGGCGACATCGAGTCCGGTCAGCAGCGCGATCATGGTCTGAAATTCATAGGTCGCCTGCAGCGTTCCCTGGCTGGCCTCAGCCTGGTAGGGCGTGTAAGTGGTGTAGAAGTCAGGTCGCGAGATCACCTGGTTCACGATGGCCGGACTGAACCGCCGGGATGCGCCTGCGCCAAGGAAGCTGTGCGACGGCGGGATCCGTGAATTCAACCTGCCCAACTCGCGGAAGTACTGAACCAGCTCAACTTCCGAGAGCGGCTCTGGCAGATCGACCCGCTCGAGGCGCAGGCGCTCGGGGAGGTGGGCAAAGAGGCCATCGGTGCTCTCGAGCTCGAGCGCTTTCAGCATCTCGGCGCGGTCTTTTTCCGCGTTGGGAAGGTATGTCAATCCGTCACGCGTGGGACTTACCCTTCACAAAGTCGTCGTAGGCCTTCTGGTCCAGCAGCTTGGGGTTGTCCTTGATCGCCCGCAGCTTGATGATCCAGCCCTTGCCGTACGGATCCTGGTTGACATACTCGGGGTGGTCCGTCAGTTCCTGATTGACGTCGGCGACCTGGCCACCGACCGGGCTGTAGAGATCGGAGGCGGCCTTGACGGATTCAATGACGCCCAGCCGGCCTCCGGCATCGAGCTGCTGGCCGACCGTCGGTAGCTCGAGGTAAATGACGTCGCCGAGCTGGGACTGGGCGTACTCGGTGATCCCAACCGTCGCTGTGTCACCGTCTTGCTTGACCCACTCATGGCTCTCGCTGAATCGCATCCCGCTCAGGTCTGGCATCACTTCCCCCTTTTTGTCATTTCGGATGAGGGCGCTTGTAGAACGGGAGTGAAACCACTTCCGCCGGCGCGGCGCTGCCGCGGACGTCGACGGCCAGCCGTGTTTGTGGCTCGGCCAGCGCGGGAGGCACGTAGGCCATCGCGATGTTGTAGCCGAGGGTGAAGGAGACGTTTCCCGAGCTCACTACTCCGACCGGTTGGCCCTCCTTCAGCACGCCATAGCCGTGACGGGGAATATTGCGATCGAGCATCCTCAGGCCCACCAGTATCCGGCCGAGGCCCTGCTGGCGCGCCCGTAGGATCGCGTCCCGGCCGACGAAATCCTTGTCAAGGCTCAGCGTCCAATCCAATCCCGCTTCCAGCGGATTGGTTTTGTCATCCATGTCGTTCCCGTACAGCCGCATTCCCGCTTCCAGACGGAGGGTGTCGCGGGCACCGAGTCCTGCCGGCCGGATGCCGTCGGCCTGGCCTTCCTCGAGCAGCGCACGCCAGAGCCGGCCCGCGTCGTCGTTTCCGCAGAATAACTCGAAGCCGTCCTCGCCGGTATAGCCGGTCCTCGAAATCATGCACGCCACCTCCGCCACCCGGCCCTCGACGAAGGCGTAGTACTTGACCCCACCCAGCTCGGACGATGTCAAGCGTTGTACCAGATCCACCGCTTTCGGGCCCTGCACACCAAGCAGCGCCCAGTCGCGACCGACGTTGAGGATGGTGTCGCCTCGGTGCCCTTCGCCGGCGGAGGACGGCGCGTGTGCCTTGATCCAGTCGAAGTCGCCGTCCTGGTTGCCGGCGTTGACGACTAGCAGATAGCCACCATCACGCAGCGCATAGACGAGGACGTCGTCGACGATTCCGCCATCCTCATTGCACAGCAGGGCGTATTGCACCCGCTCCGTGCGCAAGCGTGTCAGGTCGCGGGTAAGCACGCGTTGCGCGACGCCATCGTCCTTGAGCCGGAGCTCGCCCATGTGCGAGAGGTCGAACAGGCCGACGGCCTCGCGGACGGTCCGATGCTCCTCGCGGATGCTGCTGTACTGAAGCGGCATGAGCCAGCCGCCGAAGTTCGTCATCTGGGCGCCGAGGCGGATATGTTCCTCGTACAGCGGTGTCCGCTCGGCGGTCACGACCAAACGTTACGCCTCGTGGTCGTCAAGGTCGTCGATGTAGTCGAGGAGCTCCTGGTCGTGGACGTCACGCGCCCCACTGAGCATCTCAAGAATGACGTTGACGCGAGCCTCCTCCCACTGCAGGAGCTTGGCGAGCTCGGCGGGCGTTGCCGGGCGACCCAGCCGGCCGGAGAGCAGCCGCTGCGCTGATTCCAGCAGGCGGCAGGCGATCACGAAAGCCTCGTCATTGCGTTGCGCCTCCGCCGTCTGCGCCAGCACGTCGTCCATCGTGGCGGCGATGGCGTGGACAAGCCGCGCATGGAAGGCGCCGTCACCCGGCTTGTAGTGCTCAACCGCCGAGATCAGGCCCACCGTGCCTTCCTGGAACAGGTCGCCAAAGGCGACGCCGCGTTTCCTGCGGGCCTGGGCGGCCTCCAGGACCAGGTAGAGGTTGTGCTCGATCAGTCTGCGGTTGGCGGCGTCGCGGCTCGGGCCCTGCGTGTTGAGGAGGCGTCGCTCTTCGTCGTTGGACAGGCGTGGGTAACGAGCGAGCTGGGCTCGGTAATCGGCCTCTTCGTCATCGGTAGGTCGCGGTTCTGCGCGTTGCGCCACGCTTTCATTCTACGAAGGCCCGCCCGCTCGGCCCGGGCTATCATCAGATCGTGAAGAGGGCCGGTCGCCTCTTTCTCGCGGCCGTCACCGTAGTTGGGCTTTTGCCGGCCATGGCAGCTCGCGCGGCCGAGCCGCATGTCCTGGTAGCCACGCTGAACGGCGTGATCAATCCGATCACCGACAACTATGTTTCGAATGCCGTAGACAAGGCGGTGGCGGGACACGCGAGCACCCTGATCATCGCGCTGGATACACCCGGCGGTCTCGATACCTCCATGCGCGACATCATCAAGAAGATGCTCGGCGCCCCGGTTCCGGTTGTGATCTTCGTCTCGCCTTCGGGGGCGCGGGCGGCCTCCGCCGGGATGTACATCACCGAGGCCGCCGACATCGCCGTGATGGCCCCCGGCACGAACATCGGCTCGGCGCACCCAGTCAGCCTCGGCGGCAGCAACCCGGCACCCAGCGCAAGCCCAGCTGGCTCCGGCGCAACGCCGGCGCCCGACATCGAGGACCAGAAAATCGAGAATGACGCGGCCGCCTACGGCCGTGCGCTGGCCACCCTTCACCACCACAACGCCGATTGGGTGGAGAAGGCGGTCCGGCAGAGCATCAACGCGCCCGCAGACGAGGCCGTGCAGCTGGGCGTCGTCGACTTCGAGAGCCGCGACCTGGACACGTTGCTAGGGGACCTCGACGGCCGGCAGGTCCTCAAGGGCGGCCGCAGCTACACGCTGCAAACCGCCCATGCCGGGATCGAGCGATACGATCTCAGCGGCTTCGATCAATTGCTGGAAGCGGTCGCGGACCCGAACCTGGTCTACCTGCTCTTCCTGCTGGCCATCATTGGGATCGGTTTCTGGGTGACGCATCCCGGCCTGGTCCTGCCGGGCGTCGTCGGCGTGATCGCAGGCTTGCTCGCTGCCCTATCCCTCTTCAATCTCCCCATCAACATCGCGGGCTTGCTCCTGATCCTGCTCGCGATCCTGTTGTTCATCGTCGACCTCAAGGCCGTGACCCACGGCGTCCTGACGACCGGTGGCATCATCGCGATGACCCTGGGTGGCTTGCTCCTGATCGACACCGGCTTTCTTTCAGAAGCCGTCAACCTTCCGCTACTGCTGCTCACCGTCCTTACCATCGCCGGCATCTTCTTCTTCATCCTCCAGAAAGTCATCGCCGCCCGCCGACAGCCCTACGCGGCGGGGGAGGAGTCCATGGTGGGTCACATCGGAACCGTCCGCGAGTCGCTCGATCCCGACGGCATGGTCTTCGTCGACGGTGCCCTCTGGCACGCATCCGCGGCAAGCGGGCCGCTGCCGGCAGGCACCCAGGTGCGGGTGCTCGGGTTGGATGGTCTTCGGCTCCGGGTAGAGCCGCTGCAACAGCAATCGGGCACGATGACGGAGGGACCACAGGCGGCATCCTCCTAGGCCGTGCCGCCACCCGTAACATGATGACCACTGCATTAGCGAGGAGGGACCCGTGGGCATATTCGCGCTGATCGTCCTCGGCATCATCGTTCTCGTCGTGCTCATCGGCTTGAGCTCGGCCATCCGCATCATCAATGAGTACGAGCGCGGCGTGCTCTTCCGACTGGGCCGCCTGATGACGCTGAAGGGACCCGGGCTGCGGCTCATCATCCCGTTTGGCATCGACCGGCTGGTCAAGATCGATCTCCGGACCGTTACCCTCGAGGTGCCCCCGCAGGAAGTGATCACCCTCGACAACGTCACCGTCAAGGTCAACGCCGTCATCTACTTCCTGGTCGTCAATCCGAATTTCGCCGTGACCAAGGTGGCCAACTTCATCAACGCAACGTCACAGATAGCGCAGACAACGTTACGGAGCGTGCTCGGCCAATCGACCCTCGATGAACTCCTGGCCAACCGCGAGAAGATCAACACCAGGCTCCAGCAGATCATCGACGAACAGACGGAGCCCTGGGGTATCAAGGTCTCGACCGTCGAGATCAAGGATGTCGAGCTGCCTCAAACGATGCAGCGCGCCATGGCCAAGCAGGCCGAGGCAGAACGCGAGAAGCGGGCGAAGATCATCCACGCCGAAGGCGAGTTCGCGGCCGCCAAGCAGCTGACCGAGGCGGCCACCGTCATCGCCCAGCAGCCCAGCGCCCTACAGCTTCGCTATTTGCAGACGCTGACCGAGATTGGTGTCGAGCGCAACACCGTCATCGTCTTCCCGATGCCGATCGACATGATGCAACAGCTCATCGATCTGCGGGACGCCAAGGCCCGGGGGTCAGCACCGGCAAAGACCTGACGCTCGTGCTCGTCCGCGGCGACGTCGGAGCGGACCTCTTACTCATCTTCCTCCTCAGCATCGTCGCCGGCCTCTACGTGCTCGCCAACGTGGGCGAAAGGAACAGAACAGCTCGAATCCTGGCGCTGATCGGGGGTGCTAGCGTGGCGGGGCTCGCTGTACTCTATGGGATCCTTGCCGCCGGCGATCCCGTGGCATTCGGGATAACGACGACGACAAGCATCGCCATCGTGGTTGGCGGGGTGCTCGGCTTTATCTACCTATTGCCGCCCGCGCAACGCGTAGTTGCCCGCATGATCCCTCTCCGAGCCGGTTCGCCTGTCGACTATCTCACCGTTGTACTCGGCCTGTTGCTGGTCGCCCAGCAAATCGGCGCCAAGGTTCCGGCCGGAACGCCCGTGACGATTGGAGACATGCTTGCACAGGACATCCCGTTGCTGATTCTTTCCTTTGTCGGTGTTGGTCTCTTTACGCGGCGACCGCCGCGTGAGGCCGCCCAGCGACTCGGGTGGATGGCGCCCCGGGGCAAGCGCTGGTGGTTGGTCGCGGTGCTCGGCATCTTTGCCTTCCTCGCGATCGCCTATGGGATCGAGCGGGTAGCCGACATCGTGAGTCCCTCCAGCCAGCAGCAGGTCACCAATGCGACGAACGTGGTGTTCAGTCGCTTCAACAACCCGGCCGGCGTCATCTTGCTGGGGCTCCTGCCCGGCCTCGTGGAAGAGACGCTCTTCCGCGGTGCCCTGCTCCCGCGGCTCGGAATTTTAGTGACGGCCGTCTTGTTCGCCGCCCTCCATACCCAGTATGGGGTGACCTTCGCCAGTCTGGAGGTGTTCGTGCTCGGCGTCGCGCTCGGGTGGTTGCGCGTCGGCTCTGGCAGCACTCTCCCGTGCATCGTGACGCATGCCGGCTACAACATCGCGGTCGGCGTAATCCCTTACCTGGTCAGGTAGTTATGCACGGACTATCCACTTACGCAAACGTGCGTTTGCGATCGGCCAACGTATAATCCGGGCAGAAGCCGTCCTGCGTCCCAGCCAGCAAATTGCCAAGAGTCTACGCAGTCGTCAACCAGAAGGGCGGAGTCGGGAAGACTACGACCGCCATCAACGTGGCGGCCAACCTTCCGGAGCTCGGCTTGAGCGGGCTTATCGTGGACATGGACCCCCAGGGCAACACCACCAGTGGCCTCGGCATTGTCCGAAGCGAGCTCAGCCATAGCATCTACAACGTCATCATCGACGCCGAGGACATCAATGAGGTGATCCGTCCGACGGCGGTCCCGGGTCTGGACATACTGCCCTCTCATCGATCGCTATCTGGCGCGGAGATCGAGCTCATCGGCTTGCCCCGGCGCGAACGCCGGCTGCTGTATGCGCTGGAGGCGCTGCGCGTCGCCTATGACTACATCATCATCGACTGTCCTCCGTCGCTGGGCCTGCTCACAGTGAACTGCCTGGTGGCCGCGGAGTACATGCTGATTCCGATCCAGTGTGAGTACTACGCATTGGAGGGACTTGGCGCGCTCACTCATACCACGCAGCTGATCCAGCGGGACCTGAACCCTCGACTGAAGATCGGCGGTATCGTGCTGACGCTCTTCGACCCACGCACCACCCTCGCGCTTCAGGTCGCCGAGCAGGTCCGCGCCCAGTATCCGGAGAAGACCTTTCGAACGGTCATCCCCCGCAACGTGCGGCTCAGCGAGGCACCCAGTCACGGGATGCCGATCACCCAGTACGACCCGACGTCGCGCGGCGGCGTCGCCTACCAGGAACTCACGAAGGAGTTGATCGCCAGATGAACAAACGGCGGGGACTGGGGCGGGGCCTCGAGGCCCTGATCCCTTCGGGGGAGTACATCGAAGAGCTGAGTCCCGACAACCGCGCCAGGCGCCGCTTTGCGATGCAGATCCCGATCACCGACATCCGGCCCAATCCGGAACAGCCGCGCCGTGGCTTCGAGCCGGCCTCCCTTCAAGAGCTGGCCGATTCCATCCGGATGCACGGCATCTTGCAGCCGCTCCTGGTGCGCGAGGCTCTCGCCGGATACGAATTGATCGCGGGCGAGCGTCGGCTTCGGGCAGCCGAGATCGCGGGGCTGACCGAGGTGCCGGTCATCGTCCATCCGGGTAGTGGCGGCCGGCTCGAAGAGCGCCTGGAACTCGCGCTGGTCGAGAATCTTCAGCGCACCGACCTCAATCCGATGGAAGAGGCGCGTGCCATGCAACGATTGCTTCGCGACTTCGGATTGACCCAGGAGGCCCTCGCCGAGCGGCTGGGGAAGAATCCGGTGACGATCGCGCAGCGGGTGCGACTGCTGGGACTTCCCGAGCCGGCCATCAAGGCCATCGAGACGGGCGCCATCACGGCGGGGCATGGCGTGGCGCTCCTGGGCATCCCCTCGGTCTCGGAGCAACTGCTTGGCCTGGAGCGGGTGATCCGTGAGCACTGGAACGTACGGCAGACCGAAGCCTGGGTGCGGGCGCGCGGGACCGAGATGGGCACCAGGAAGCTTCGCGATCGGTCGGCGTCGGATCCGGAGACCAGGGCCCTCGAGAATGAGTTCCGCCAGGCGCTCGGGACGAAGGTGGTTCTCACCCGGCTCCGGAACGGTGGGCGAGTGACGATCGAGTTCTACAGTAACGAGGAGCTCGAGGCGCTGAGGCG
>VBEN01000172.1 GCA_005881175.1 Chloroflexota bacterium | reverse complement strand
ATCCGCGCGTCGACGAGTCCGCCCTCGGCGACGTCGGCCGTGATGGTCTCCGCCCGGATCTTGCGGGCGAACTCCTCGACCTTGGTGCGGGCCATCATCCGCATGAAGCCGCCCGGCACGCGCTCCATCCGCAGCACCGCCTCGTCGGTCCAGTTCGGCGGCGCCTCGCCGGCCGGCTTGACCGCCGGCACCGTGTCGCTGACCACCTCGGCCACGGGCCCATAGGCCTCGTCCAGGTTCGCGTCGGCAAAGTCGCGCGTGATGCTGGGCAGCCGCTGGACCCTGGCGATCTTTTCGATGCGGGCCTTGACCCGGCGCCGCTCGTACCCCTTCGGCACGCGATTGAGGATCTCCTTGGCCTCAGCCGTCCACTTCACCTTGAAGCCGTCGAAGGCTTCCTCTTCCTCGACGCCGCCCTCCCGGCTTGCCACCGCCGCCATGGCCGCCTTGTCAACCGGCTGGAAATTGGTGCCCTCGCAGACCGGGCACGCCTCCGGCTTCTCGACTCGGGCCGGTCGCCCGCAGCGACGGCAGATCCAGGTCGGCCTTATCTCATCGCTGCCGATCGTCGCCTTGCCCTGCCCCGGCTGAACGCCCATGGCGCGCGCGGCGTGCTCAGGCATGACCTCCGAAACCGCCTGGTCGATGATCGACGAGCTGATGATGGAATGCCCGCGCTCCATCGCGTAGCGGCAGATCGCGGTGCGGGTGATGGCGCGGAAGGCGGCCGGAACCTTTTCCATGCGTGCGACCGCCTCCTCCGTCCAGGTCACGCTGGCCTCCGCCTGGACATCGACGGGCGGGACGAAGGTTCGGCTCGAGAGGAGAACGCTGACAGGCGCCAGCCGCAGCAGATTGTCGCTGTTGCTGCCCATGTCCATTTCGGCAGCTGAGTGCACGCCAATCCGGCCGACGATCAACAGCCACGGTGGATCGTGGCGCACGTACTGCAGCACTTTCTTGAAGGCCTTGCCGTCGAGCAGCGTGGTCTTGAGCTCGACGCCCACGTCGCGGGCGACCGACTGCGCAACCCGAAGATGCGACTCGTAGATCTTGGCGAGGCCGGTATCGATGATCTCCTCGTGCAACTGTTCCTGTTCTTTGAAGCGGAAGATCTTCGAGGCCTCCGCGGACAGCACATCGACGATGCCGTTGAACATTGCGTAGTGGAGATAAGGGTCGTAGACGGAAACGGCCTCGACCTGCTTACCGAGCACCCGGGCCAGCGCAATGCCGGTCTGAAGCCCGGCGAAAGACTGGGGGCTGCCGTCGATGGCGACGACGATCCGCTCCGAGGCGTCCTCGCGAAATGGATGGGTGTCCTTGATCACCAGGGTATCGACCCGAATCCGTCGCACCACCCGGTCGGTGACACTCCCCACCATGCTGTCCTTGACGGCGCCCATGCCGAGCGCGCCCATGACCACAACGTCGTAGTCCGACTCGCTGATGTCATCGACCAGACATTCCCAGTTCTTGCCGTCGAAGGTCTTGTACTCGAACGGCAAGCCGGCGCGATCGCAGGCGGCCTTCATCACGTCGAGGTACGAGTCGGAGATCAGCTGCAGTCCACGGGTGATCAGCGAGTCATGGATCTTGCGCTGCCGTTCGAGTTCTTGCTCGTGCTGGTACTCCTCGGGAAGGGTGTACTCCATCTGCTTGAAGCGGACGTCGTGCATCCGGGCGGCATAGACATGGCTGCCGACCAGCCTGGCTCCGGTGCCGCGAGCCAGGGCGATGGCCACCTCGATCGCGGCATTGGAATGGTCCGAGTTATCGAGGGGCACGTAGATCTTGCCGTACACCAGGAGCTTCCCTCCCTACACTAGCGCGACCGCCTGAACTGATATTGACAGGCAGGCACAATGTGTGCAATCGGCGCGCCATTTGATGATAGGGACGAGGGCGCCTAAATTACCGCAAAATGCCCCAGGCGCTGGTGGTCGACTGGCCTGGGCCCAGGACGATCAACCCATCGCCGCTGCGGAACGCGTTGGGCGCGCACGTCATCGGCTCCAGGGCCACGCTGCGCCGGCGGCGATCGGGCTGCGGAATGGCATCGCCCGTGAAGGCCATGAGAAACCGATAGCTCTTGTCCATCCAGAGTGTCAGGCGTGGCTGTCCACCAGGCGCCTGGAGTTCAACCCGGGTGAGTCCGTCGGCGTCGGAAATCAGGCTGGCAAACGCGGTGTCGAGCTTCGCCGGTCCGATCCGCCGGAGCTCGAGGAAATCGACCGCGCTCCCTTGCACCGGGAGGGCCCGGCCGGTAGGAATCTGCCGGTCGTCGACCTCGAGATACATCAGCGCCGGGATGCGCAGCCGGGCATCATCCAGCCGCTCGGTTCCCACGGTCAGGTACGGATGGTGACCGGCGCCGTAAGGAAGCGGCTGCGATCCGGCATTCGTCGCTGTCGTCTGCACGGCGAGACCGCGCTCGGACAGCCGGTAGTCGATGGCCAGCGACAGGGTGAAAGGGTAGCCCTCCTGTGGGTGGAGGAGCAGTTCCATGACGACTCGATCGGCCCCCTGGTCGCGTGCTTTCCAGCTGAGCCAGCGGGTCAGGCCATGAATCGCGTTGCGCCGGTCGGGCTCGGTCAACGGGGTCTGATGGGTGACGTCCGCGAACTCGTAGCGCCCGTCCTGCAGCCGGTTCGGCCAGGGTAGGAGTGGCGCCCCCCGGGCGGCCGAGCACATCTCATCCTCCGCGTAGCCGTCGATCACGTCTTCACCGTCGACCGTGTAGGTGCGCAGACCGCCGCCGACTTCGGTGATCACCGCACGCCGGGTACCGTGGCTAATGACGTACTGCCGTCCAGATGGGGGGATGGCGGCCATGGGCGCTCCCGATAATAGGATGGTGGCGCACTTAACGCTGGGCCTCTTTGGCACACCGCGTGATGAGCTGGCCAGCACGGTTGATGGTGATGTCCCGGAATGGATCGAACGGCTTTATCAGAGCTATGGGACGTCGGCCGAGACTGCCCCCGCCAGTGCGTCGGTGCTGGCCCTCGGCGAATCGCTAGGTTACCGCCTGCGGAAGCTCTCGGTGTTGCTTTCCAAAATGGAGGCGCTCGGCTGGTCGATCAAGCCACGTCGCTGGGACCTGGTCGCCAGCACGGATCTCGACGAGGTGGAAGCCCAGGAACAGCTGGAGGCAGCCGGCGTCTGGGTGATCGCCCGGCAGCACGCTCCCATCGATAACGCCGGCAACGTCCGCTGGTCGCATGGGTTGATTCCATAGCCGACATGACACCGGTCCTCTCGGAGGACACCGTCGATGCGGATCCCCTGAAGCAATTCGCCGGCTGGTTCAAGGATGCGGTGGCGGCGGAGGAGATTCTGCCGGAGGCCATGACGGCGGCGACCAGCACCCGTTCCGGTGAGCCGTCAGCGCGGATGGTGCTGCTCAGAGGCTACGACGAACGGGGTTTCGGCTTCTTCACCAATTACGACAGCCAGAAGGGCCGCGAGCTGGCTGAGAATCCACGCGCGTCACTGGTCGTGTACTGGCCGAAGCTGGGACGGCAGGTGCGGATCAGCGGTGCGGTCGTCAAGCAGTCGGCCAAGGAGTCCATGAGTTACTTCCGCAACCGGCCGCTTGCGAGTCAGCTCAGCGCCTGGGCCTCACCCCAAAGCAAGGTCATCGCAAATCGCAGGGTGCTGGAAGATGCCGCGGCCGCGCTGGCAGCCAAGTATGAAGGGGCCGCCGTTCCGCTACCCCCCGACTGGGGTGGGTACCGCGTGATCCCGCAGACGATCGAATTCTGGTTGCACCGCGACAACCGGCTGCATGATCGCATCCGCTATACGCGGCAGGCCGGGGGCGGCTGGCGCATCGAGCGGCTGGCCCCCTGACCGCCGTGATCGGCGGGCTTCCGACCCTGCTCAGGCTAGTTGTGATCGGGATCGTCCTTTATCAGGTTGTCTTGGTCGTGGGCGCGTTCGCGCATGCTCGCCGGGTGCGCCGGGCACTGATTCGGGGTGACCATGTGACGGCTTTGCGGCTCTCCCGACAAGCGGTGCACGTCAAACTCGGACGGCTCCCTCCCGGATTTCCGTTCCTTCTGTTGAGCCTTGGTCGGAGCCTGGTCGCTTGCGGCCGGGTCAGAGAGGGAATCGCGTGGCTCGGGTTGGCCGACGAAAGCACGGGAGCCGACCACCGCGCGAAGCCCGCGATCTTGCTCGATCTTGGGCTCACCCTCGCCTCGGCGGGCAGATACGAGGAGGCGGAGTCGGTGCTCGCTCGTGCCTCGGAACTCTACGTGGAGTCGGCGCATCCGGATTTCCATGGCGGCGCCTTGCAACGGTGGTACATGAGGACGCCGAAATACCAGCGTCGAACTGCCAACGCCCGCGGCCACGTCGCGATGCGGTCGGAGCGCTTCGAGGATGCACGGACCTGGTACGAAGCTGTGCGCGCAATGCCCGGCACGCCGAGTCGGAACGACAGATTGGCGAATCTCAACAATCTGGCGGCTGCCAGTGTGCAACTAAGCGACTTCGACCGAGCTGAGCGGTATGTCGATGAAGTCAACGAGCTTGCTGGTGAGGATTCGTGGTCAGGACAGGATTACTTTCTCGGCACTCGCGGAGACTTGCGACTGGCCCAGGGACGGCTCAAGGAGGCTCGCGCCGACCTCACCAAAGTGTTGACGCTTCGCGGGCCTGACCCGCGCACGCTGCTTTGCCTGGCAGAGACGGCGTACAAAGAGGGCTCAGTCGAGGACGCTATCGCATACCTCGACCGGATTGAGACACCTCCTCGGGAGCCGGGATGGAGACGGAGGCTGGCGGATACGCTGGAGAGCCTGGCCGAGCTCGATGAACGTGCCGGCCATGCGGAGGCGGCCCAGAAGCGCCGGGCCGAGGCCAACACTCTTCGTGCGGAAGTCCCATGCCCTATTGAGGCGAGCGACGACCCGCTGCTTGTGTCCGTAAGGTCAGCCCTGGCCGGAAGGCGCTTCAGGGGGCTCTCAACGCCTCGCTCGGTGGTCTTGGGTCTCTACCTACTGGCCTGCGTGTGGCTTGGCATCTTGATTCTTGGTGGGTTCGATGTGCCGCCGCCGGCCGTGCTGGCTGAAGCGGCTCTGCTGATTCTCTTATGCGCTGCAAGCCTACCGCTCCTTCGCTGGCTTCTGGGGCCAGAAGCAGTTTCGAGCGAACGTACGGCAGCAAGCGTAAAGAGCCCCGGCTGATCATTCCGGGACTCTTTGAGAAGGAGGCGCCTACTTGTTCCGATAGGCGACGAGCGCGGCGTCGAAGTTGTGGCTCGAGTCGAAGCTACCGGCCGCGATTAAGCGCATCCCGGCGTGAATATCCTTCAGCGAACCAGGCTTCCGCTCCTTCTTACCGGTGAACTCGAAGTATTTCGTGCCGGCGTTGACGGTGAGCTTGACGTCCTTGCCGTCGCGGGTGCGAAGGGTGATCACGTTGCCGCTGATGCTCGTGACGATGCCGGCGACGTGCGCCCGGCCGATGCGAATGCGCTTCGCGTAGAGCTTGCCGTCACGCGCTTCATAGCGAACCAGCACGTGGCTGTTGATCTCGATCTCCGACCAGCTCGACTTCTCGTTGCGACCTTTCACGACGATGGTCGTGTCCTGGCGCGCGAAGGTCTTACTGCCTTGCTTCGCATTCTTGACCGTCAGCTGGGTCTCGTTGATCGCGGTGACGATCCCGCCAAAAGCGTCCTTTGCCGCCGGGCGCTGCTTCGTTGTCGGGCTGGGTGATGCCGCAGCCGGCGCCGCCAGGGCGCCGGTGGCCAGCACCCCTGCCAGGACTCCAGCCGCCGCGATTCCTGCGATGACTTTGCCGAACATGTGAATGACCTCCTGTGATTCGACGATCTCGACATGGCCATAGTCGCCCCGCCAGCTGAGGGCATCGGCCGTGGAACCTTAGAGGTCACTGAGAGCGGAAGTATTCGCGCATGGCGACGGCGCTGGCGGCCCGCCCGAGCGGGCTCAGGCCCCAGGCGTCTTCGACCGTCCGGAGCAAGCTGTAATGCGTCTCGGCGATCGTCGACCGGAGCCCCGCGATGCCGTTCGGAGCGATGACCAGGGTTGCCACCTGACCGCCGGTGGCGTTGCCGCAGCATCCGGCGTTCGACTCGCCCTCGTCCCAGGTGATGAGCAGGGCGCCGCCGTTCAGGTAGGCGGAGGAGGCAAGGATCCCGGGAACCACCTTGGCGAGCCAGGCATCGCCCGTGGCGATCGAGCAATCGTGCATGTCATTGCACATATTCGGGGTGATCCAGGCAAGGTTCGGCACGGTGCCGTTTACCAGGTCCGTGCTCAGCTGGGTGAACGGCACGACGTGCTCCGCGCAGCGGGCCGGATTGGTCCGAACGTCGTTGTAATAGATGAAGGGATTGTGCTTCTGCATGTACGGATATGCGTCACCGACGTAGCAGCTCGACGGCATGCTTTCCATGTACGCCTTCCACGAGCGGCCGCTGGATTCCACCTGGTCGGCGATGTTCATCGCGTTCACGTAGCAGCCGGTGCAATCACTGGCAATCCCGAACGTGCTGCCCGCGGTCAGCGCAAGGTAGTTCGGGAGGCTGGGGTGACTCACGGCGAAGTACTGAGTCGCCAGTCCATGGCCGGTGGCCAGGGCGTTGATGTAGGCGGCCGCGTTGTTCCCCATGATGCCCGTCGACTCTTCGTTCTCCATAACGATCAGGAACACGTGCGAAAAGTTAGGTAACGTTCCGCTCCAGATCGGTGTCGGTGTTGGCAGAGGTGTGGCGGCGGGCGTTGGAGTTGGCGGCGGTGTGGAAAGTGGAGTCGGCGTCGGCTGGGGATGTTTTTGATGGCCGCGGCCGGGATGCGTTCGCGCTTCCGCGGTAAGCGTTACGGTTGCGGTTAGAACGATTGCCGCGATGGCTGAGACGGCGATTGTCGTCTTTTTCATGGGGACCCACCCTAGGGATGGGTCGCGGTGCCGACAATCGGTTTCCTTTACAGGTTCGGCTACCCTTCCGCTGGTCGAAAGGGTCCGCAGACCGATGTCCTGTTGCACGCTGGGCGATAACGTGGGGCTGGCGCGCTATTCGTGAGGGCGCCCTGTTAACGATTCCTTAGCCAATCCGATACGCTCCGCGGTCGCCTAGGTATCGGAGCCTGACGCTGGACGCCCTTTAAAAGAGTTATGACGGCAGCTTCCGTGTTACGTCTGCCGTAGCCTTGCGGCCGTATTGTCGGCCGCATGGGTTCGACCGTTGCGTTCCACCTCGCGGAGCTCGAATCTGCTGCCGGCGAGGCGCGCAGCCTGGATGGGCGGGATTACGGCCCGATCACGCCATTGCTCCACGACGACAGCATCAGTGAAGTAATGGTCAACGGAGCCGGCCAGATCTACATCGAACGGAAGGGACAGCTTTTCCTCTCAGACGTGACATTTGGCAGCGAGGCGGATTTGATTCGCGTCATTCGCGAGATCGCCGCCTTCGTAGGGCGTCGTATCGATGACGATTCCCCGATGGTCGACTGCCGGCTTCCCGACGGTTCCCGGGTCAACGCCATCATTCCGCCGCTGGCGATCGATGGGCCATCGCTCACGATCCGGAAGTTTGCCCGCGATCCCTTCACCGTGCAGGATCTGATCAGCTTCGGGACGATGACAGCCGAGGCGGCCGGTTTCCTGGAAGCCTGTGTCAAGGCGCATTTCAACGTGCTGGTCGCCGGCGGCACCGGCTCCGGCAAGACCACCACCCTCAACGTCCTCTCCTCGTTCATTCCCGACACCGAGCGGGTCGTGACCATCGAGGACGCCGCCGAGTTGCAACTTCGCCAACCCCACAAAGTTCGCCTCGAGTCGCGGCCGGCTCGGATCGACGGCAGCGGCCGCATCAGCATTCGTGACCTTGTCGTCAACGCATTGCGGATGCGACCGGATCGCATTGTGATCGGCGAATGCAGGAGCGGCGAGGCACTGGACATGCTGCAGGCGATGAACACCGGCCACGACGGTTCGCTGACCACGGTCCACGCCAACTCTCCGCGCGATACGCTGGCGCGACTTGAGACCCTCGTCCTCATGTCGGGCGTCGATCTGCCGCAGCGAGCGATCCGTGAACAGATTGCCTCCGCTATCCACCTAATCGTGCAGCAGGCCCGACTTCGAGATGGATCACGCCGGGTCACGAATATCACCGAGGTGGTTGGCCGCGAGGGCGACACGATCACGCTGCAAGATGTTTTCCTCTTCGAAGAGACGGGCATGGACGGTAACGGCCGTCTCCAGGGCAAGCTGAGTCCCACGGGAATCCGGCCGAATGCGATGGCGAAGATCTATTCGAAGAGGGTGGCGATCTCGCCGGCGCTTGCCGCCCTGTTTCCTGACCGCAAGGCGCCGGACTTCACAGTGGGGGTGCGTCGATGATCATCCAACAACCGGAGCAGATCGACACGGAGACGCTGCGTGACATCGCCGCCGACATGCGCGGCGAGCTGGATCGCGTCGAGGAACAGATGGCCGAGCTGACCACCGAGCACAAGCGGGCGGTGGCACTCAAGCAGATCTTTGGCGTCGATCCGCTCACCCGCGACCGCTTCAATCACCTGCACGCCAACATCGACCAGTTTCCGGGAAAGATGGCGGAGTTGCGGGAGGAGGAGCGGCTGCTGACTCGCTGGCTCGACCGGTGCCGCGACCTGCTCGAAGCCAAAGCCGCCTGATACTTCGGGCGCCTGTCAGGGTTACCGTCCGAGCGTGGCCTCGACGCCGCGCTCGTGGCCGTCTTCATCGACGAGTACGGTGACGTCGCGATAGCCGAGGCGGGCCAGGTCGTCGCCCAGCATGTCGGCCTGCTCGCCGCCGAGTTCGAGCAGGAGCGCACCGCCGCGGCGGAGGAACCGGGGGCTCTCGGTAAGCACGCGCCGGAGAATCTCGGTGCCGTCCGGGCCGCCATCATAGGACAGGGGCGACTCGAACGTGAACGTGTCGCGTTGCAGCAGGGGCAGCGCCGGCGTTGGCACGTAAGGCACGATGCCGACCACGACGTCGACCCGTCCTTCGAGCGTGCGTGGCAGGGGTGCGAACAGATCGCCCTGGTAGGCCTCCACTCCGTTCGCGGCCGCGCAGGCGATCGCACGCTCGTCGATGTCGGACGCGACAACGCGCGCGCCCGGCCGGGCCGTGGTCAGGGTCCTGGCGATCGCTCCAGTCCCGGTGCAGACATCGATCGCCGCACCGGTCGCCGGCAGCCGATCGATGGCCCGACGCGCCAGCAGCTCGCTTTGCCACCGCGGAACGTAAACGCCGGGATCGACGCGAATCTCCACCCCGCAGAACGAGACACGCCCGGTAATCCAGGCCAGTGGCTCGCCGGTCAGCCGGCGCTCGACGAGCGAGCGGAGGAGCTCGACATCACCGGCGGCGCGGGCGAGAAGCTGGTCGGCCTCCTCTTGCGCGGCGATAAACCCGGCGCTCGAGAGCAGTGCCGTGAGCGCCTCGAGGTCAAGCGCTAGATCTCGATCGCGCGGACGATGAAATCGCGGCTGCCGTCCCAGGTCCAGCATGTCTGGAGCGTAAGGGTTGAGACGCCGGTCGCGCCGAGCGGCCACATCTGGGTGTTGCTGACGATTGTTGTGCTGCTGACCCGATAGGTGTGCACCCGGCCGGCTGGGTCGCCGTAGCGAACGATATCGCCAACCCGCAGGTTGAGGATCGGGGTGAAGACGCCGGGGTTGTGCGCCATGATGTACGTGTTATTTGCGCCGGCGCAGCTCCAGCGCCAGGCGCCCCAATGGGGGACCGCGGCACCTCCCATGCAATCGCGATACCAGCCGACCGGCTGGCTTAGTCCCAGCCGCGGGATCACGATCGTGTTGGCCCGGACGGCCGCCGGCGCCGGCCGAGGTTGGATCGCCGGCGTGGCACGCCCAACCGCAGGGGCCGCCGCGGCGGCGGCCGGGGGAGCCGGGCTTATCGATGCCGCGAGAGCCTGGGCTGCTTCCAGGGCCGCTTTGGTCTCCCGGTCGAGCTGACGCACCAGGCGGTGATCGCCGGCCTCGGTGTTCCATGCAGCCACGCTGGTGGCCTGGACGGGGTGATTGGCCGCGGCGGGGTGCCAGGTAAGGAGAGGGAAGCTCAGCAACCAGATCCCGACACCGGTGATGAGGGGCAGCCGCCAGCGGCGCAGCGCATTGGCCATGGGTCGCGCAACGCGGGCGCGGCGGCAAGGTTTGCGCCCTTTACACGATCGTCACCCCGGAGCAGTCCATTTACCAATTCTTGACAGGCTCAAGCTCAGTTGTTAGCCTTTGGCCGGAAGCGGAATCGGCATTTCAGGAGGGAACGATGCTCAGACGCACTGTCCGAATGTGGCGCGCGCGCGTAGCCAGAC
>VBEN01000171.1 GCA_005881175.1 Chloroflexota bacterium | reverse complement strand
CTGTGAACGCGTAGTAGTGGCGCAGATAGGCGGCGCCGGTTTCGGCGGTCCCGTCACCGAGTGCGAAGTAGCCCATGCCCCAGAGGGTGGGACGCCCGGGCCGGCCGAGGTCGGACCAGGCGGCCAGGGCTTTCGCCGCGGCGCCGGCGAAGGCGCGCGGCGGTCCGCCGCCGTGCATATACCCGTCGCCGTAGCGCGCCATCCGAGCCAGCGCCTCCCCACTCGATCCGCCGACGAGCAGGTGGGGGCCTGGCCGTTTCGGTGTAGGGCCGATTTTCCCCTCCTCCCAGATGTCGCGGATCGTCTCGAGTTGCTCGGAGAACCGCCGGCCGCGCCCTCTCGAGTCGACGTTCGCCACCTCGTAATCCTCACCGCGCGCGCCCACGGCCAGTCCAAGCGTCATCCGACCGCCCGAAAGTGCGTCGACTGATGCCGCCTGCTTGGCCAGAAGCGCCGTGTTCCGCAGGGGCGCGATCGCGATCATGGTGGCCAGTCGAATCCGCCCAGTTACGGCTGCGGCTGCAGCCAGCGCCGTAAAGGGCTCGTAATTCTGGTAGGCGATGCGGTCCAGCACGCCCAGGCTGCTGAAGGGGCCGGCGTCGGCGCGACGCGCCCATTCGACCAGCAGATCACCGCTGATGCCGGCCATCGTCGTCGGAAGACCGAGCCCGATGTTCAACTGCGCCTCGCTCCTTTGGAGGAGATGATAAGTTCTTGCCGATGAGCGCGTTCCGCGGCTCGGCCTCGCCGACGCAATCGTGGAACCACTTCCGCTTCGCCGTCAACGATGGGGTCGCCACGCTCACCTTCGACCGTCCCCAGAAGCTGAACGCACTGACCTTCCAGGTGTACGCGGACCTCCGCGACTTGCTCACCGAGCTACCGCAGCGCGACGACGTCCGGGTGCTGGTCATCACCGGCACGGGCCGTGGCTTCAGCTCCGGCGGCGACGTGACCGAGATCATCGGCGAGCTGCAAAAGATGGATCCCCGCGATCTGCTGGCGTTCGCGCGCATGACCGGGACGGTGACCCAGCGAATGCGCGACTGCCCCCTGCCGATCATCGCCTCGGTGAATGGCGTGGCGGCCGGGGCAGGGGCGGTCATCGCTCTCGCGGCCGACCTGCGCATCCTGGCGCGCTCGGCAACATTCTCCCTGCTCTTACTCGGTGAACCGATCACCTCCGACCGGGCCCTGACGATCGGGCTCGCCAATGCGGCGGTGGAGGATAACGAGCTCAGCATGGCAACGAGCGAAGTAGCCGGCAGGCTGGCGCGGGGCCCGGCGCTCGCCTACGCCGCGACCAAAATGTTGATCTCGAAGCAGATGGACATGAACCTGGGCGCCGCGCTCGAGCTGGACACGATGACCCAGGCGCTGCTGATGAAGAGCGCAGACCACGCGGAGTTCTACACCGCGTTTCGCGAAGGACGGGAACCGAAGTGGAGCGGCCGCTAGCCAGCCCACACGAGATTCGCAACCCGGAGGGCCTACCGCGGCCATCTGGCTTCTCGCACGCCGTCATCGCGCAGGCGGGACGCACCGTCTACCTCGCCGGCCAGACCGCGCAGCGGCCTGATGGAACGGTTGCCGGCGGAACGATGGCGGAGCAATTCGATCTAGCCGCCAGCAATGTTGTCCTCGCGCTGGAAGCGGCCGGTGCCCATCCGCAGGACCTGGTCAGCATGCAGATCTTCGTGACGCAGATCGACGAGTACCTCCGCGCATCGAAGGAGGTGGGCGAAGCCTACCGCCGACATTTCGGGCGCCATTATCCGGCGATGGCGCTGCTCGAGGTTCGTCGTCTCTTCGACCCCGCGGCGAAGGTCGAGCTGATGTGCATCGCCGTGACTGCCTGATCGCCTTCAGCCCGCAGCAAGATCGGGCAGACTATCGAAGAATGGCGGCCAATCGCCATGGTAAGAAACTTCGAACTCATGCGCGATGGGCGGGCCTGGCATGTCGACGAAAATCGCCAGACCCCAAGTGTTGTGCCCCGGGTAATCGGATGGAACCGAACAGCATCCAAAGCTTGGCGATATCCCGTAATTACCCGAGACGGCCACGACCCAGATGAGGTCGTCGGGGCTCTCGTCCGGGCTCCCACCACCTAGCTCCTTCGCGGCCCGCTGCAGATCACGGCGATGCATCAACTTCGCTTCCACTCGCGAGAACGCCGTTGCGTCGTATCCGTGCAAGGCAGCATCGATGATGGCGGCTTTCGATTGATTCGGATGCACCCGGCCGAGGGATGGACCGTTTAGCGCGAGGATCAGTCCAACGCCGGCGAAAGGAAGAACGACCAGGATCAGCCGCCGCCAGCGAGACATCACTGCCGAGAAACCTCCCATAGAGGGATAACGGCGTCCCTCGGACTCCCCCTTCGAGGCGATTCCCCCCTCGTAATCTCTGGCTTGCTGGACCGTTGCATCGGTCGTGAGGTGGCCGTTCCTTCTGATCGCATTCGCACTGACGGCCTGCCAGCCTCAGGCTTCCGCGCGGGTAACCCCGTCGCCGTTGCCAGCCGGTCCGCTTGGCGACCTCATCTATGTGCAGGATCTGGATGCGCCACGGATGCTCGAGATGGACTGGGCCGGCAAGGTTCACGGGTCTGTGTCGGCGCAGGGGTTCGGCACCGCCTCACCGGACGGCTCCAAATTCGTCCGCGTGGCCGATCTTCTCACCGTCGAAGACTGGCGTGGCCGGCGGCTTGCCCAGCTGGATGCAGATCCGAACTCAATTGGTCTTGCCAGCTGGGCCGATGACGGTCGACAGGTCTGCGGTATTACTTTCCCGTCGAACAGCGGCCCGGACACGGGAACCGGGTCGCTTTGGATTGCCGCTCCTGGCGAAAAGAGTCGAACCGTAGCGCCGGTGGGGGAGCCAGGATCGGATCCTGCTGTCGCAGCATGCTCGGTCGAGAACAACCGAGCGATCGCGGTTGGAGGACTCATGCCTCATTGGCCACCAGGGGGAACCCGCTACCTCATCACCAGCGAGGTCCGGGTTGTCAACCTCTCAACGGGCGCCGTCGAATACGAGCATCAGTATCCCCTCGGGAACCTGGGAGGCCAACTCGAGACAGGACCGCGGGGAGATTGGGTCCTCGTGGTCGCCTCTCCCGACGGGCGCTACCTGGCGGAGACCGGAGTCTTCAGTGGCAAGACGAC
The DNA here is from genome assembly GCA_005881175.1 of Chloroflexota bacterium. Classification (GTDB taxonomy): domain Bacteria; phylum Chloroflexota; class Dormibacteria; order CF-121; family CF-121; genus CF-13. Next base: position 2,710 of record VBEN01000171.1, on the reverse strand, counting down.
GATCCGCGAGGTTCCCACGGGACGAGAACTTGCCAGCTTACCGGGGCGAGTCTGTGGTTTCTCCTGGGACGGCTCACGTGTGGCGGCCAGCGTAAGCGTCGGCGGCACCATGGACTCGCAGGTGATCAGGTGGATAGACCACCGCGTCATCTGGCACGGGTCCGGGGTCGCACAATCTGCCGTTGCGAAGCCCGACTCGTCCGACCTGCTGGTCGGCAGATCTAGCGTGGCAGGCGACTGGTATGACCTCGTGGTGGTGCGAGCGGATGGCACGTCGAGCGTCGTCGTTATGAATGGTCGTGTTTGGTCGCCCTAGGCAAGTTCTGTGCCAATCCGGGTCAGCCTTCGGACGGACGCCGGAACAGATCCCTGGCGATGATTTCCCGCTGGATTTCCGACGTTCCTTCGTAGATGCGCGGCGCGCGCACCTCGCGGTAGAGATGCTCGAGGAGGTGGCCGCGCGCCAGCGCGACCGCGCCATGAACCTGGATCGCGGCGTCGATCACCTGTTGCGCGGTCTCGGTGGCAAACAGTTTTGCCATCGCCGAGCGGCGGGCGATCCCCTGGTCACTGCGGTCGTAGGCTTCGGCGGCTGAGTAGACGAGGGCCCTCGCGGCTTCCAGGCGGGTCGCCATTTCCGCCAGTTGATGTGAGACCGCCTGAAATTCCCTGATCGGGCGTCCGAATGCCTGCCGGCTGGAAGCGTGAGAGATCGCTGCCTCGAGCGCAGACTGCGCCATTCCTATGACCGATGCGCCAACGCTGGGACGGAACAAGTCGAGTGTGCGCATGGCCAGCCGGAAGCCGCCATCAACGTCGCCCAAGACCTGCTTCTCCGATACGAACACACCATCCAGCTCGAGCCGGCCGATCGGATGTGCCGACAACAGTTGCAACGGTTCTCCGCTCAGCCCGACAGCATCGCCGCTCACGATGAAGCCCGTGATCCCCTTCGTCCCAACGCCCTGCGTGGCTCTGGCGAACAGCGTGTAGGTGTCTGCATCTGGGGCATTCGAGATAAAGACTTTCGTGCCCGAGAGCCGGTATCCTTTGCCGTCCGGTTCGGCACGCAACGCGAGCGCACCGGCGTCGGTTCCGGCGTCGGGCTCCGTCAACGCAAAGGCCGCGACCGCCTCCCCGCGGGCGACCGGCCCGGCATAACGCGCCGCCATCTCATCCGAGCCGGCCAGCACGATCGGGTAGGCGCCGAGCGTCTGAATGGCGACCGCGTTCTCCGCCAGCGTCGATTCCCGGGCGAGGGCCTGGCGCACGACGCACAGGTCCACGGCCGAGACCTCTCCGTCGCGGCTGCCGCCCGCGCGCCGGGGAAACAACCCTGGCAGCAAGCCTTCGTCCGCGATCGCTCGAATCAGGCGGCGATTCACTCGTCCCTCCTCGCCCGAAGCGCCAATGGGAGCGACCTTCCGGGCAACGGCGGTGGCCTCGGCGGCCAGCGAATCTCGATCCGTCACGACTGCACTGCGCCGCCGTCCAGCACGAGGCCCTGCCCGTTGACGCCTCTGGCAGCATCTGAGCAGAGAAACGCGGTTAGGGTCGCCACCTCGGCGGCGGTCATCAACCGACCCTGCGGGCTGAAGCCTTCCAGGATCTTGCGGGCATCCTGCTCCGAGCGTCCGGTCCTCGACGCGATGTTCGCGGTCGACGCGTCGGTCATCTCGGTGTCCACATAGCCGGGGCAGACGGCGTTTACTGTGATGCCACGCGCGGCGACCTCAGCCGCCACTGCGCGGGTCAGACCCAGCAAGGCATGCTTGGAGGCGGCATACGCCGCGATGTAGGGTGCCCCCATCTTCGCCGCGATCGAGGCGACGTTGATCACCCGGCCCCATTTCGCCTGGAGCATCGCCGGCAGGACGGCACGCGTGCAGTAGAAGGCGCCCGTGGCATTGACCCGCAGCATGCCGTCCCACATTTCGTCCGTCGTATCCGTGAGCTTGGCGCTAGCCGCAACCCCGGCGTTGTTCACCAGGATCAGAGGATCGCCCAATGCTGTCCTGACCCGGGCGACCATCGCGTCGACATTCGGCCGATGGGTGACGTCGCACACGATCGCCTCGCCGCGGCGGCCCGCGGCGCGGACGGCCGAAACGGTCTCCTCCAGCTCATCCGCTGAGCGGGCGGCGACCGCCACGTCGGCTCCCTCCGATGCCAGGGCCAGCGCCACCGCCCGGCCGATCCCCCGGCCGCCGCCGGTGACGAGCGCGATCCGGCCGGCCAGTTCCGCCATGTCAGTGGTCGCTCAGGATGGCTGCCAGCTTCATGCCATCGATGTTGCCGCCCGACACGATGCAGGCAATCCGTCCCCTACCGGCCTTTCCCGAGAGGGCGACCGCCAGGGCGACGGCGCCGGCGCCTTCCGCGATCGTCCGATTCCGTTCGGCGATCAGCTTGACGGCTGAGGCGATCTCATCGAGGCTGGCGGTGAACGATCCGTCGAGCACGTCCTGGGCCAGCGCGAACATATTGGCGAACACCGTCTTGCTGCCGATGCCGTCGACGAACGACGGCCGGTAATCGATCACCTGTGGGGAACCGGCTTGCCACGATGCCGTGAAGGGCGCGGCGGCCTCGGCTTCAACGGCGTAGATCCGCACCGATGGCTTGAGAGCGCGGAGCGCGGTCGCGATCCCAATAGCGAGGCCACCGCCTCCCCAGGGGATCAGCACCGTGTCAATCTCAGGCAGATCTT
>VBEN01000114.1 GCA_005881175.1 Chloroflexota bacterium | reverse complement strand
ACCGATGCTCGACCAGAGCACGATCGGAATGGAGATAATCGCCGCCACCAGGAAGCGGTTGCGCATGTCCCGCACCATGCCGTCCATCGACATCCCGGCATGCCCGCCGTGCCCCATCACTTCCTCGGGTGAGCGCATCTTGGGCGCGGGTGCCCTGCCGTTCGGCTTGATGGTTGGGTCGCAGATGTGGTCCGGCACCGACAGGCCGTCACAGTGATAGCCGCAGTCCTCGATCCAGCGCCTCAGGTCGCGCAGCGATGTCGCCTGCTGATCAAAGCTCACCGTCGCCGTCTGCGCAACCGGGTTCGCCTCAACGCGGACAACGCCTGGCCGTCGAGACAGGACGCGCTCGACTACGAGCTTTTCGTCCGCGAAGTAGAGACCCGACACGTCCAGGACCGCCGTCGTCAGACTGCGGTCGCTGGTGACCTCCCTCACGCGGAACGGCTCGCGTCGATGAATGCCTCCGGGCTCCGATCGAATGCCTTGGCGCATCCGGGGCCGCAGAAGTAGTAGGTCTTGTCTTCAAACTCGCGCTTCGCCGCTGCCGACGCTGTGTCAACTGTCATCCCGCAGACTGGATCGATTGCCTCGCTCATGACGTGCCTCCTTTCCTGATTTGCCTTGAATCGATCTCGACAGCGGTCGGAGCAGAAGTAATAGATCTGACCGGCGCTTCGCAAGGTGGCCGGCGCGAGGGCCTTCTCCACCTGCATTCCACACACCGGGTCGATCGCGTAGCGGGCGCCGCCCAGTCGCTCCCGGTTCCGGGAGAGCCAGACCAACCCGGCGAAAATCGTTAGGAAAACCAGGTTGAGGTAGGTCGTGTAGTTCCATTGGAAGGCCGGCGCGACGACCTGGATTGGCCGGCTGGTCGGGACCAGCCCAAGGCCGCCAAACAGGTATTCCGTCGCAAGGCCGGCGACTGCCATCACGAGCCAGAAGGCGGCGAGGATACGCAGGGTCAGCGCCGATCCATAAAAACGCCGGTAGATCAACAGCAACGGAAGGGTGATCAGGTCGGCGAAGATGAAGCTGACCACGCCGCCGAAGCTGATGCCGCCTTTCCACAGTGCTGCCGCCAGCGGCACGTTGCCGATCGAGCAGACAAAACTGAGGATGGCGATGAGCGGTCCGACGATCACGTTCTCGATCGACGTCAAAACGCCATGCCCGTGAAAGAAGATCGCGTTCCAAAGCGTGGTTGGGACGATCACGGCCAGAAAGCCGGCCACCAGGTAGCCGATGAGCATCTCTTTCCGGAGCATCACCAGGTCGGCCATCGCATAACTGGCTGCATCGGCCCAGGCTGCCGGTGAACGCAGGCGGCGCGCCAAGGGGACTGTCTCGCCAGACTCGCTCTCGCTCCCTCCCCCCTTGCCGGGGACGTTCGGGGTGGGGGGTACAAGCCGTTCGCGCGCGCGCTCCACCAGCGCCGGTCGAAAGAAGAATCGGGCGAACAGCGCGAGCAGGCCGATCATGATGATGCCGCCGACGTACTCACTGAGCGCGAACTGCCAGCCGATCAGAATCCACAGCACAAGTCCCAGCTCGATCACCAGGTTGGTGGAGGCCAGCATGAACACCATCGCGGTCGTGAAATCCGCGCCCTTGGCGAACAGCGATTTCGCCATCGCGCTCGCGGCATAGGAGCACGATGAGGACGCCGCGCCGAAGACCGCCGCGAGGCCCAGCGTTTTGGGCCGGCGGTCGCCCATCACCCGCTGCATCTGTGAGCGGGAGACGAACGCCTGCACCGCTCCCGACAGACCGAACCCGAAGATGAGCGGCCACAGTGTTTCCCAGAACATGAAGAACGCCATGCGGAGGCTGTCCGCAATGGCGCCAAAAATCTCGGTCAGGATCGGCATCGCCCGGGGCTAGGCCTTCGCAAATCGCTCGACGGCTTTGACCAGTTCGTTGACCTTTGACTGATCGCCCTGGCGGACCGAGGTGGCCACGCAGCCCTTGATGTGGTCCTCGAGCAGCAGGAACCCAACCTGATCAATAGCGGCCTTGATGGCATTGATCTGGGTCAGGACATCGATGCAGTACGCCTCCTCGTCGACCATCCGCGAAATTCCTCGAACCTGGCCTTCGATTCGGCTAAGGCGGGTGAGGAGCGCGTCGCGATCTTTCGTATAGCTGGGTGTCATGCCGGGGCCGATTATACCCCCCTGGGGTATTGGGCATCCTGTTTACATCTCCCGTGGGTTCCCATGGGGATTGACAGGAGGCCGACCAGCCGGTACTGTTCAAGAGATCAATTGAGGAGTTGAAAATGGCTCAACGCGCACCAGCAACCCAGGTCACCAGCCGGACCGCCAAGACGGCGCTCTTCGACGAGTTCGCCCGCATGGGTCAGGCGCTCGCAAACGGCCGGCGGCTCGAGCTCCTGGACGTCCTTGCGAATGGCGAACGCTCCGTCGAGCGTCTGGCTTACGAGACCGGCATGTCAATTGCCAATGCCAGTCAGCATCTGCAGGTGCTGCGCGAGGTCGGCCTTGTCCGCCGGCGGCGGGAGGGGACTTCCATCTGTTATGCGCTCCACGATCCGCAGGTCTTTGACCTGTGGCGCAACTTGCGCAGGGTTGCGGTTCAGCGACGCGCCGACGTGGCCCAGCTGGCTCAGGCCTACCTGGGAGCACGGCACACGCTGGAGCCTGTCGGTCGGTCGGAGCTGCTGCGACGGCTGAAGCAGGGGGACGACGTCCTCGTGCTGGACGTGCGGCCGGCTGAGGAATACGCTGCCGGCCACCTGCCCCGCGCGGTCTCGATCCCCCTGACCGAGCTGCGCCGCCGGCTTCGCGAGCTGCCCCGGAGCAAAGAAGTGGTCGCCTATTGTCGCGGTCCCTACTGCGCGTTCGCCGACAAAGCGGTGCGGGTCTTGCACCAGGCTGGCTTTCGCGTACGGCGGCTCGAGGATGGACTACCCGAATGGAGAGCGGCGGGTCTTCCTGTCGTCTCCGGCTCAAAAGGGAGGTTGTGACATGGCAGCGACGCTAGACCGCCCGGCAGTCGATGTCCGCAAGCTTGACCCGTATTCGTTTTTGGCCGTGCTCGGCAAGCGCGTTATCCATCCGGGCGGGCGCCGCTCCACGGAGGAGCTCTTCGGCCTGGCTCAATTGCAGCCAGGGCAGAGGACACTCGATGTCGGCTGCGGGGTCGGGACCACCGCCATTCAGATGGCCCACCGCTACAACGTCGGCGTGACTGCGGTTGACATCGCGCCGCTGATGCTCGAGCGAGCCCGGCGCAACGTCCATCGGTCCGGCCTTGACGGGAAGATTGAGATCGAGCACGGCGATATCCTCGCACTGCGATTCCCCGACAACTCGTTCGACCGCGTGATCGCGGAGGCGGTCACCATGTTTGTCAATCGGCGGCAGGCGGCCAGGGAGCTGGTCCGGGTGTGCCGCCCCGGTGGCATGGTGCTGGCCACCGAGTTCTTCTGGCGCCAACCGCCCACGGAAGAGGCTCGCGAGGTCTTTCTCGGGCAGGTCTGCCCGGGCATGCAGCTCGACAAGCTCGACGGCTGGGTCCGGATATATAAAGATGCCGGGCTCACCGGCCTGCAGGTGCGATCCGGTCCGTTCGAGATGATGACGCCGCGCGGCTTCCTCCAGGATGAAGGATTCCTCAACGCCACCGCCTGCCTGCTGCGCGGTGTCTCACGCATCACCTACGTGCGCAAGATGGCCTGGCTGATGCCGCGGATCAGCAGGGCCGTCCCCTACCTGGGCTACATCCTGGTCGCCGGCGTCAAGCCTTGAACATCGTGCCCCTGGTCGATGAGGGGCTGGGCAATTCATCCTATTTCGTTTCGCTGGGGGACGGGCGCGCCCTCGTGGTCGATCCGAGCCGGGATCCAAAGCCCTATCTCGATCTGGCACGACGGCTCGGACTGCAGGTTGCTTTCGCCCTCGAGACTCATTTGCATGCCGACTTCATCTCCGGCAGTCGCGAGCTTGCGGCGCAGGGAGGCTCCATCCTGGCGCCGACAGCGTCCCAGCTCGCGACGGAATATCACGGTCTGGCCGATGGCGAGCAGCTCGATGTTGGCGGCCTGACGCTCGAGGCCATCGGCACGCCGGGACACACCCCCGAACATCTGTCGTACCTCTTGCTCGAAGGCTCGGCGCCGGTTGCGCTCTTCAGTGGCGGAGCCTTGCTCCATGGCGGCTCAGCTCGAACCGACCTCATCAGTGGGGAGCAAACCGAGCCCCTGGCACGAGAACTCTATCGCTCAGTGCGAGAGCGGCTGAGCGGTCTTCCCGACAGCTTGCCCGTCTTTCCGACCCATGGAGGCGGCTCGTTTTGTTCGGCAGGCGCCGATGGCCAGCGGACTACGACACTGGGCCAGGAGCGACACGCGAACCCGCTGTTCATGGCTCCCAATGAGGATGCCTTTGCCCGCATGTTTCTCAAGGGTCTCGGTACGTATCCGCCCTACTTCCTGCGGCTGCGGGACGTCAACCGACGAGGAGCGCCGCTCTACGGCACGAGGCTGCGGGACCTACGATCGCTCCCGATCGAGGATTTCCGCCGTCATTCGGCCATGGGAGCGACCTTGATCGACGCTCGCCCATTGACCGAGTTCGCAGCCGGGCACATCCAGGGTTCGCTCTCGATCGCCTTACGCCCCGCATTCGTCTCATGGCTGGGCTGGCTCGTGCCCGAGAACCGAGCTCTCCTGTTTGTGCTTTCGCCGGATCAGGACCGCGAGGATCTCGTTCGCCAGTGCTTGAAGATTGGCTACGAGAACCTTGTGGGTGAGCTCGAGGGAGGCATGGCCTCCTGGCGATCAGCCGGACTGCCGGAGTCCACGATCGAACTGCGAGGAGCCGATGACGACCTCCTCGGGACGCCGCTGGATGTCCGCCAGGCGAGCGAGTGGGCGCTCGACCACATTCCGGGCGCCACGCACGTGGAGCTTGGAAGCCTGACGCGTGCCGCTGCCACCTTACCGCCTGGGCCATTGACCATCTATTGCCGTCATGGGGATCGTTCGATGACGGCGGCCAGCCTGCTCGACGCTGCGGGTCGCCGAAATCTCGCCGTCCTGGACGGTGGCTTCGAGGCCTGGGCAAGTCGCCATAGGTCCGTTGCCGTAGGTTGAAGGCCGCCGCACCCCGGACGGGTGCACCTCGCCTCGGGCTCCGGGCAAACCTGGCGCAGTTTGCCCTCCTGGTGGGCGTCAACGCGCTTGTCGGTGGAATGATCGGACAGGAGCGGACGGTCCTTCCGCTGCTTGCCACGAATGTCTTCGGACTGGCGGCGGTAAGCGCCGCGCTCACGTTCATCATCGCTTTCGGCTTGACCAAGGCGGTGACGAATCTTATGGCGGGCACCCTCTGCGACCGCCTCGGCCGCAAACCGGTGCTGGTCGCGGGCTGGCTGGTCGGCCTGCCGGTGCCACTTCTGATCATCGGGGCTCCGTCCTGGGGCTGGGTGATTCTGGCCAACGTTCTCCTCGGCGTCAACCAGGGGTTGACCTGGTCGACCACGGTAAACATGAAAATCGATCTCGTCGGGCCGCAAGGCCGCGGACTCGCCATGGGATTGAACGAAGCGTCTGGATATGGTGGGCTCGCTCTGACCGCCTATCTGACCGGCCTCATCGCCCAGCACAGTGGACTGCGGCCCGAGCCGTTCTTTCTGGGCCTCGCGTACGCAGGGCTCGGACTCAGTCTGTCAGTTCTGCTGGTTCGTGAGACACAGGCCCACGCTCGAGTTGAGGACAACGCCAGGTTCGGGCATGGCCCGCGGCCGGCGAGACGGATGCGCGAGATCTTCATCAGGACGAGCTTCCGGGAGCCAGCGCTTTCGTCCAGCTGCGCCGCCGGCCTGACCAATAACCTCAATGACGGGATGGCGTGGGGACTGTTCCCGTTGTTGTTTGCCGGGCGTGGCCTGTCCCTCGGGGCCATCGGAATGCTCGTCGCTCTCTACCCACTCGTCTGGGCCCTGGGGCAGCTCATTACGGGCGCGTACTCCGATCGCGTCGGTCGCAAGTGGCTGATCGTCGGTGGGCTCGCGGTTCAGGCGGCATCCCTGGCGGTGATCGCCACCGGCCAGAGCTTTAGCGTCTGGGCCTTGGGTGCCGTTGGTCTCGGGGCCGGGACGGCCATGGTGTACCCGACGCTGCTCGCGGCCGTCAGTGACGTCGCGCGGCCCGAATGGCGCGCGTCAGCCGTCGGCGTCTATCGCTTCTGGCGAGACTCCGGGTTCGTTGTCGGGGCCCTCCTTTCGGGCGTGATTGCGGATCTCTTCGGATTAACCGCTGCGGTTGGGGTCGTGGCGGCGGTCACTGCGGTTGGCGCTGGCCTGGTGGCGATCCGGATGTACGAAACCCGACCACACGCGATCCAAGCGGCCTGAATGATGAACCACGCCACCTCGGAGTCACGTGACCCGGGCGTGGCCTTGACCGCGCTGGCTGCTGCCTCACGATGGGCGGGTCGCGCCGCGGAATTGGCCGCCAAACCCGGCGGGCGCGACGAGGATCGCCTCGCTTCTGGACTGTTCCTCCTCGTTAGTGGTTCCGGGGCCGCCGCGGGGGCGCTGTGGGCCCTGGCATATGCGTTACTCGGCCGGCCTCTATCGGCTGCCATCCCGGGCGCCTTCGCGGTGGCGGCCACAGCGATCGGCATCACGTTGTTGCGGAGGCGCAACCTTGGGCGGCTCCGCGAGTTCATGTTGCTCCTCATCTTGCTGCTGCCGGCGTTGCTTCAGGCCAGCTTGGGGGGCTATGTCAAGGGCAGCGCGGTCGTCATGTGGTCATTTTTCGCTCCCCTCAGCGCTCTCGTATTCTTCGGAGCCCGGGCGGGCTGGGGATGGCTTGCAGGGTTTGTCTCCGTAGCTGGCGTGTTGGCCGTCCTTGATGGACGTCTGGCCCAATCAGTTCCAGCATTGCCTGCAGCGGCACAGACTGCGCTTTTCGCCTTCAACTTGTGCGGCGTGGCCGCTCTCGTGACCCTCGTGCTTGCTTACTTCAGGATCCAGCGTGACGAGGCAACGGAGCGATCGGAGCGGCTGCTCCTCAACGTCCTTCCTCCCGAGATCGCCGAGCGGCTCAAACACAACGAATATCCGATCGCGGATCGGTTCGATGACGTCAGCGTGCTTTTCGCAGACATGGTCGGATTCACCGAGAGCTCCGCAAGGCAGTCCCCGGACGTGACGGTCGGCGTTCTGAATGAGTTCCTGACGGCTTTCGATGAGTTGGCCCAGCAGCATGGTTTGCGGCCCATTCGCATCACGGGCGACTCCTATCTGGTCGTCGGCGGCTTGCCGGTGGCCAAGCCTGACCACGCGGAGGCGGTCGCAAACATGGCCCTCGACATGCTGGACAAGGTTGAGCGCTTGAACCGGCTACGCGGATGGGCGGTCAGCTTTCGGATCGGTATCAATAGCGGCCCAGCGATGGCAGCCGTGGTCGGGCGTTACCGATTCACGTACGACATCTGGAGCGATGCCGTCAACACCGCCAGCCGGATGGAGTCGAGCGGTGTCCCGGGACGGATCCAGGTAACGGAGGAAACGTATCGCCGCTTGATTGCGACTTACGAGTTCGAATGCCGGGGCGAGATAGACGTCAAGGGCAAGGGCATGATGAGGACGTACTTCCTGATCGGGCGCCTCAGCCCGCTCCCAGTCGGGGACGTGGTGGAACATGGCGAAGGATAGGACGACGTCGAAATACGGAGATCTGGAAATTCAAGGAGCAGCTGGGCGGCTATGGCACCGCCGCCGCTTCCGATCTCCAACACCTCACCGGTTGGGTGGAAACCATCCAGTGCCCAGGGCATGATCAATCGTCGAGCGAATGCGGCATACATTCGACCGGTGCAGAAGTTCTTCTCGAACCTGGACATTTCCGTCATGAACGGCGAGCCTTCGACCCTGGGTCACAATCTAACGCCGGGTCAGCATCGCGATCCGCCATCCATACCATCCCAGCCAGAGAAAGGCCGGGATGTTCGCCAGCACGAACGGCTCGAGGACGTACAGGCCGGTCGCCGATCCGATGCCGCGTAACCAGGACAGCAGTGCCACCGCGAGCCCGAACCATGCCAGCTCGCGCGACATCCCGATGGTATGCGTGCGCACTTCCATGAATGCCAGCGTGGTCAACCCAGCCAGGAAGAGCGGGTTCCCCAGCCACCCGAAGCCGACCAGCAACCGGTTGAACGCGTCGTAAACCACGGCGTCGCCGGCTGACGCCATCGGCGCGAGCGCGTGCATCACGAAGCCGTTGATCAACGCGACGCCGGTGAAAAATATCATGCCGACGGCGATGGCGCCCCAGGCAAAGGCGTTCAACCAGTGCCGGATCAGCGTCCCGCCGGCCGTCAGCATCAGCAGGCCCCCAAGGACGGAGAGGACGAATCCCATAGCGATCGCGACATGGATTGGGCCCCACAAGGGCGTGGACGCCAGCACGGAGGCCTGTTCAAACAAACCGCGCGATGGCAGCGGATGCAGCGCGAGCCCGACGGCCACCAGCACACCCGCCACGGCCAGCGCATAGCCCCCTGCCCGAGCGGCCCCCGGTTCCCGGAAGTCAACGACCACCGGCTCTATAACGGCGCCTCACCCGAATCGTGCGGATCGATTCGCCAAGCTCAGGCACAGCCGCTGGCGGCCCCCTGAGCCGTTACAGTAAGGGCACCGCTAGGATCACCAGCAGGAGGGGTAGCAATGTCAATCGGATGGGTCATCGTCTTGGCGATCATCGTCGTGATCGCCGCCTTTCTCATCCTCACTTACAACCGTCTGGTCACGCTACGGCAGCGGGTCAATGAGGCGTTCTCCGATATCGACGTACAGCTCAAGCGCCGCCACGACTTGATCCCCAACCTGATCGAAACGGTCAAGGGCTACGCAGCGCACGAGCGCGGCGTGTTCGACGAGGTCACCAGGGCGCGGGCCGGCGCGGTCGCCGCCGGCAGCCAGGGCCCGCAGGAGCGGGCACAGGCCGAGAACGTCCTGACCGGGGCGCTCCGTTCGCTGTTCGCGGTGGCTGAGGCCTATCCGCAACTGCAGGCGGTGCAGGAGTTCAAAGACCTCTCCGAGAACCTGCGCGACACCGAGGACAAGATTCAGTTTTCCCGGCGGTTCTACAACGGCCAGGTCCGCGATTACAACACGGCACTGCAGACTTTCCCCACGGTGGCACTGGCCGGCATGTTCGGCTTCAAGGCTTCGGAATACTTCGAGGTCGAGGAGCCCGCGGATCGCGAGGTGCCCAAGGTCAGCTTCACGCCGACGACGTAAATCCTGATGGACCAGCCCGGTGCCACCGGTGCCGGACCTCCGGCAGCGGCGCACGTTAACGTCTACGACGAGATCGCCGGCAATCGTTGGCGCACCTGGCTCCTGGTTGGTTTGTTCGTCGCGATCGTGGCGCTGCTCGGCTATGTGCTCGGTGAGGTCTGGTTCGGCGGCAACGGCGGCCTCTTCGTTCTCCCCTTCGCACTGGCCATCGCCAGCATCTCCGGCCTTACCTCATACTTCGCCGGCGACAAGATCGTGCTCGGCATGTCCCAGGCACACGAGGTCTCGGAACAGCAGGAGCCGCAGTTGCATCATGTCGTCGAGGAGCTCGTCATCGGCGCTGGCATCCCCAAGCCGAAGATCTATGTCATCGAGGACAGCGCCCCCAATGCCTTCGCCACCGGTCGTGACCCCAAGCACTCCTCGGTGGCCGTGACCCGCGGGCTGCTCACCAAGCTCGACCGCACCGAACTGCAGGGCGTGCTCGCCCACGAGCTGTCGCACGTCCGCAACTTCGATATCCGGTTGATGCTGATCGTCGCCGTGCTGCTGGGAATGGCCGCGCTCCTTTCTGATTGGATCTTCCGCAGCATGTTCTGGGGTGGCCGCGGGCGCGACCGCGATCGCGGTGGTGGCGGCGGGGCAGCCATCCTGATCGTCGTCGCCCTGGTGCTCGCCATCCTGACACCCATCATCGCCCAGCTCATCCAGCTGGCCGTCTCGCGCCAGCGCGAGTACATGGCCGATGCCTCCGGCGCCCTCCTGACACGCTACCCGGCCGGCCTTGCCAACGCCCTACGAAAGATCGCGGCGGACAAAGAGGCGCTCGAGGTCGCCAACAAGGCGACGGCGCCGCTGTACATCGCGAACCCGCTCCACGACCAGCCGCGGTTCCTCGACGGACTCTTCGACACCCACCCGCCGATCCAGGAGCGGATCAAGCGCCTGGAGGCGATGTAAGTTCGCTAACGCGGCCGACGCCACTTTCCAGAGATGGCCGTCGGGATCGCTCCTAGCGGAAGGTGACCTGGGGCAGCTCCCGATCGGCCGGCGCCTCCATCTCGAAGAACTGGTAGGGCGTGAATCCCATCAGCGGCGCCAGAACCAGCCCGGGAAAGGTCGCGATCGCGGTGTTGTAATCGCGGACCTGGGCGTTGTAGTAGCGGCGCGCGTACTGCAGCGTATCCTCGGTCGCGGTCAGGTTTGAGGACAGGTCTTTGAACTCCTGCACCGCCTGCAGTTGCGGATAGGCTTCCGCCACGGCGAATAGCGACTTCAGCGCCCCGCTGAGGGCGGTTTCCGCGGTCGCCCGGTCGGCCGGCGGCTCGGCTCCCGCCGCAATCGCGTTCGTCCGCGCCCGCGTCACCTCGTCGAAGACGCCGCGCTCATGGGCGGCATATCCCTTCACGGTCTCGATCAGGTTCGGAATCAGATCGTGCCGACGCTTCAGCTGCACATCGACATCCGAATAGGCGGCCCGCACCTGCTGCCGCAGCGACACGAAGCGGTTGTAGAACAGCGCCACCCCAACCAGCAGGACGGCAACGACGATCGCCAGCGCAATCCATCCCATACCGAGCTCCCTCCCTTACCAGGCTCCTCCGCCACCGCCGCCGCCCCCACCGCCGGAAAAGCCACCTCCGCCCCCACCACTGCCACCGCTACCTGCCGGCGTCTGCGCGATTGTGGTGCTCAGCGTGCTGGAGAACCCTTCCAGGCTGCTGGCGAAGACCACCGGATAGAACGGGCCCGCGCCCTGGTACCAGGTCGAGACGGCGGCGCTCGTGTCGATGCCCTCGAACGCCTTGGCCCAGCGGTGGACGCAGCCGAAGACGATCGCATAGGGCAGGTACTGGGTAAAGATTTCCGCCTTTTCCGCGAACGCCTGCCGGTCCTTCTCCGCGCGGGTCATGTAGAGGCGGAATCCCAGTGTCTTCCTGAAGAGATCGGTGCCCAGCCCGGTCCGGCGCGGCATCCAGCGGTTGGCCACGATCATCCCCCCGCCAATCAGGATGACGGCGATCCCCAGCAGGCCCCAGCCGGCCAGCGCCCCCAGGACCCAGGTAACGCCGACACCGACCGCCACAACCAGGACGCCCAGCAACGCCCAGCGCACTCGCGTCGACTGCGGATCCGTGGTGAACCATTTCAGTCGGACCGAATCCCCGTAGAGGAGGCGCTCGGCGGCGTGCAGCGTTCCGCTGAAGGTGCCTTTCAGGGTGGAGAGTCGAGTTCCCGACTTGCTGCCGTCGAATAGCCCGTGGAGGATCTTCTCTTCATAGGGAAGAAGATCGCGAGTGTCGTCTTTCGCCGGGACTAGCTCCCAGTCCTGTTTGTTAACGCTCTTGATGATGACGTAGCCCCGCACCGCCATGTCGACGATGGTCGCCGTCAGATCTTTCGTGTCCGCGACCTCGTCGAGGATCAAACCCAGCTGAGCCGGGCGCAGGTTGTCCGGCGGACGGTACTCCGGCACAACGGCCTCCGGGCGAAACAGCGGCCGGACGCGCTCCGTCGGATCCTTCGTGGAGTAGAAGGCGGAGGCGTACTCCATGTCGCGGCCGCGCCGCCACACCATCCGGCCGAGCCAGGCCGCACCCAAGAGCAGCAACAGCAGCGCGCTGCCAACGGTCAGCGGTTCGACGCTGAAGTATTCGAGGAACGTTCGCGGCTTCGCCCTCAGGATCGGCGCGACATCGCCGGCCACGCCCTTCTTCATGCCGACCACGACGGTCAGCTGCTGGCCGGCATCGAGCACCCGGGTGGCGACGAACTCCCCCTGGCCCGCCGTCGATGACTCGCGACACGTTTCCCGCGAGCCGGTCTCGCCCTGGAAGCAGTGCGTCCAGAGAAGCCCGCCGGCCGGGGCGGTCACGGTGGCGCTCGCCTCCTTGATGGGCACCGCCCATTGGTTTCCGGTGACGTTCCAGTACAGCTCGTCGTGGTCGGCAAATCCATTCAGCGCCCCCTTCACCGTGTAGGCGATGACGTAACTCTGCCGCCCGCTCAGTGTCTGGTTGGGATCGCCGATCTTGATCTCCTTGTACACGCCGTTGTCGAGGACCTTGTAACTCCAGGAACGACCGGAGGCGTCCGTCACCGAATCGACGGCCAGATCGTAAGCGCGGTTGTGGCGTTGATCCCACTCGTAAAGCACCGGGATGTCGCGGAAGATTCCATGGTGCTGCTGTGAGTTGAAGTCGACCTGCAGCGTCTCGCGTACCGTCATAGTGGCATTTGATTGAATCGTGATCGCAACGTCGAACGCATCGATCGACCAGCCCTCATCGGCGGTTGCCGGGATGGTTCCCGCCGTCACCAGACCGAGCATCACGACAAGCAGCGACATCACCCGCCATCGGAAGCCGGTCCTCTCTCTCATCCCCCTGTCCTCACCGATCGGTGAACGCAAGTCTGGCCCCGAGGGCGACGAATGCGCCCGCGAAGAGGCGGCGCATCCAGGTCAATACCCGGGGCCGGGCAATGACATGCTTCCGAATCGCGGCGGCGAAGATCCCATAGACAACGAAGATGACCAGCGTGAGCAGCATGAAAACCGCGCTCAACTCGACCATGCGGATGAGTACATATGGATCCTTGGCACTCACGAACTGCGGCAGAAACGCGAAGAAGAAAATCGTGAGCTTTGGATTCAGGATGTTGACCAGAATGGCCGAGATGATCACGTTCGCAGCTGAGCGGGAAACGCTCTCCTCCTTAACCGTTAACGCGCCCTTCTCATTCAGTGTTCTCCACGCGATCAAGAGAAGGTAGGCGACACCTACGTATTTGAGAATCTGGAATGCAACGGCGCTCGTGTGTAAGAGTGCCGCAAGCCCAGTTATCGCCGCCACCATGTGCGGAATGATCCCGAGGGTGCACCCGATTGCGGCAATGACGCTCGCGCGGGCACCGCGGGAAAGGCCGGCCGCCATCGTGTAAAGAACGCCGGTGCCCGGCGAAGCGACGACGATGAGCGATGTCAAGAGGAATGCCGTGCTCATTACTTCTCTCGACGCCTGCGCCGACCTCGACCTGCCCGTTCCAGATGAGGCAGGTAAGTCCGATCGCCGATCCACTGCGCCGGAATGATCGAGAGCTGCTGGGCCAATTGGTTCAGCGGCGAGGCATAGCGTGAGCGCAGCCGGGCGAACTCCTTCCAGGCGTCCTCCGACCCATTGAAGTACCAGGCCAGGTCCTCGACGAGATGATTGCCGACTTTGGCCATCAGATGCGCTGAACCTTCGGATTTGTCGTCAACCGTGCTCATCACCAGGGTCGCCGCATCCATGACCGCTCCGAATGAGTTGAGCCACGCCTCATTGTCATGACTCGATCGGAAAAACAGCAGGATCGGGTAGGCAAGGTGGCTCTCCAGCACCATCGCGGACCACTTTCGCCATTCGTCGAACGTGCTCACGAGTTCCTCGTGCATGCCGTGCTCGGCGGCGTTTTCCAGCAGCTGCACGCCGGAGGGCGGCGCTCCGGCGATCGCATCCAGCGTGACGACCGACTCCTCACGCGCCTGGAACGAGCCGTAAAGGGAAAAGAGTAGCGTGATCGCGAGTGCAGCCAGGATGACGCCGGTCGCGCTCTCCGCAAAGATCACCAACCGGGCCCCCTCCCCGATCGGCACCAGGTCGCCATAGCTCAACGGGACCAGCGTGGTCGCCGAAAAATAGAGCGAAGTGCCGAAGTCCTCCGGTACGGGATGGATCTGGGCGCGAAGGCCATCGATTAGCAACGAGTACCCCAGCACCAGAGCGAGACCCCACAATCCGAACATCGTCAAGACGCCCACCGGCCCAAACGTCCCGAGCCAGGTTTCTCGCCGGGCGATCGACGACATCCGGTTGCCCGCCCAACGCCAGCCCAGCCAGATTCGTCGAAGCACCGGCCGCACCAGGGCGAACTTGTTGATCGCGGGACGGGGGAGGACGACCGACTGGAACAGGTCGTACAAGATGATCAGACAAAGAAGCAGACCACCGATGATCTCAAGCCAGGCTGGCATGCTGCTCAACCTACCGGACAGGGAATTCTGGCAATCGACAGCCAGTTCGTTTGGGCGTCCTGCGTGCTGACGGCAACGACCCTCGCTGGCGTTAACCGGCAAAGTGGCGATGGTAACGCGGATTTGAAAGCCCCGAGCCGATCCGGCACGGTTCGCCAGAAGGTCGAGCCGGTCGGCCCGATGGCGACCAGATAGACGGGGTCACCGGGGTGGAAGCCGCTGCCGCACACTGACAAATGCCGCTCCACTCGGTCGTCAGCGGGCAGACGAGCAGGCCCGGGGCAACGCGCCAGGGTGGGCTGTCTCCCACTGGCAGGTTGAGCCACCGAGGGTGGACACACTCCCAGCGGATTCGCCGTAATCACGCTGCAGGCCAGGCCCGTAACGCCCGGATGCCCGCTTCGCGTCGCCGGATCGGGGAAGGTTCCGGTCGTGGGCCTGGCGGCGGACGCCTGCGGCTGGATGGTCGCGATGGCGGCGGTGGCCGCTACCGCCACGACCAGCGCTCGGACGGCGAGGTTACGCAGGCTCATGGCGGAGCCCCGCGGTGACCGGCAGTGGAGCCGGCGGCCGTTCCCCTGAGGTAGCGGTGCGGAGGCTGAAGATCATTTCCGAGCCACCCACGTAATCCACCGATTCAATCGTCATGCCCCGGGCGGTGAGATAGGCAGCGAGGTTCTCGCGACTGTAGTGCGTGATGTGTTCGTCGGCATAACCGCCAGGCGACACCTTGGCGTAGACCCACTCGAGTGCCCGCCAGCGCCAGCGGTCATAGTCCGGGGTGCCGAGAATCAGTCTTCCACCGGGCTCAAGCACACGCTCGAGCTCGCTGAAGACTTTTTCGTCCGCGGGCACATGCTCGATCACTTCCGAACAGATGACGCAGTCGAACGACGCGTCCTTGAAGGGAAGCTCGAAGATCGAGCCGTGTACCAGCGGATTCCCGTAACGGCGCGCGTATCGAAGTTTGCCGAGGACGATGTCCAGCCCGACCAGCCGACCCGAGCCGATGATGCGGCTCGACCCGCAGCCGACGTCCAGAACCCGCCGCGCGCCGGCGGCCAGCTTCGTAATGACGGCATAGCGCCGGCGCTGCCAGTAACGCTGCAGGGGTACGAGGCTGTCGTAGGCGCGCGCGTCGTAGTCCGCCGAGGCGATCGAGTTTCGCAGCTTCCACATTGCTCCAAACGTCTTCAGGTAGGAGACGGCGAAGCTCGCCAGCCGGGCATGCGTCTTCCCGGCCAGCCGAGCCCGGTAATGGAACGGCACCTCCCGAACGGTGAATCCGGCCGCGACCGCTCGGATCAAGATCTCTTCGAGGATGTTGAAATCGGTTCCGCGCAGCGCCAGCGTCTCGAGGGCGCGACGCCGGTACAGGCGGTAGCCGCTCGAAAGGTCGGCGTAGGGCAGCGAAAGGCCTCGCTTAAAGACGAGGTTCAGGGTGCGGCTCATGATCCGACGGGATCGCGGCATGTCGGCTGTCCCACCGTGGATGTAGCGCGACGCGATCACGACTTCAGCCGCCGACCGGGCGGCCCACATCTCCCGCAGGACGGTCGGGTCGTGCGAGCCATCGGCATCAAGCGTCAGCACGTACTCGCCGCGGGCCCGCTCGAATCCCGTCCGAAGCGCTCCCCCGTAGCCGGGCATCGCCTGCGGCAGAAGCACGGCACCGTATCGGGCCACCACCTCGGCCGTGCCGTCGGTGGAGCCGCCGTCAACGACGAGGAGCTCATGATCAATGCCGAGCGACTTCAGCTCTCGCTGAATGGATGGGAGGAGCTCCTTGAGGTTTGCCGCTTCGTTCAAGGCCGGAACCAGAACCGTGAGCTGGCAGAGCGTCGACCGGTCTGGCGCCGGCGACGGAATGAACGAGGGGATGCCTTCGAAAACGGGGTAGCTGCGATGACAGGCCGCGCAGGTGAGCACCGTCTCGCCGCCCGGCCTGAGATCCCCCCGGCAGGCAGGGCAGGCCAAGCTCGGAATGGCGTGCATCGTCCGTCATCCTAGCCGCCGCGCGCATGAGCCCGATGGCACAATGGCGGGATTGAGGGCGACCAGCTGAATCTTCTCGGCGGGACGACGCGCGTGTTCCTGATGCGCCACGCCGACGTCGAGAACCCGAATCGCGTCCTGTATGGATACCTGCCGGGATTTCCGCTCAGTGCCCTGGGGCGATCACAGGCCATTGCGGTTGGTCAGTCGCTCGCAAACAGCGGCCTCCGGCGGATCCTCCACAGTCCGCTGGACCGGACTCGTGAGACGGCGGAGCTGGTCAACGGCCAACTCCCGACGCCGGTTCCACTAATCCCCGAGCCGGATCTGCGTGAAGCCGAAATCGGCCGCTACCTGCAGGGCGTCCCCTACTGGCAGATCCCTATTCGGCGACCGCGGTGGTTCATGCACAAGCTGCGGCGCGGGTCAATGACGGGCGACGAAACCATCGAGCAGCTCGGAGGTCGCGTGCGTCGGGTTGTCCAGCGGCTGGCCCGCGAACATCCCGGCGAGGTCTCCTTGTGCGTCAGCCACGCCGATCCGATCCAGGCCGCGTGGCTGCTGTTCGACGGCCGCCCGCAAACCGAACGGGAGATGTATCGCAAGTCCGTTCAGCGGGCCGCGATGTTGGAGCTGGACGTGGACGCTGATCGGGTGGTATCGATCCGCTACCTGCCAGCCCCCAAACTTCCCTCTTAAATCCGCGGCCACCAGCGCGGCACCGCGCGACAATACGCCTCGTACTCCGCACCGTAGCGACGCCTGAGGGTCGGCTCCTCGTATCCGCGAACGAACACGCTGAAGGCAAGGCCAACGGTGAGGGCGTAAAGAAACAGGATCATGCGGCCGAGGAGAAGTCCCTGGCCGACGATGGTCGCGATCACGGCGAGGTACATGGGATTGCGGACGAAGCGGTAAAGGCCGCGCACCACTAACCGTTCCGTCGGTGCGACCGGCGCGGGCGTGCCGAAGCCCTGGGTAACGAACTGGACGAAGGCGTAAATCAGAACCCCCGTCCCGGCAACAATCAACACCGCTCCCAGCACCCGCAGGGGCAACCAGAAGGGCAGCGGCTCGCGCATCCGCCAACCCGTCAACCACCAGGGAACAAGGCCGGCGACGACACCCGGCGCCAGCATGAAGAATGCCGCGCTCCCGACCGCCACGCCGGTCCTGCGCATGTTCACGCGGTATCGAGTCTGCCATGCTTCCCGTATGTCAAGTATCTACACGCCCGTTGTCCATCCTCGGATCGAGCGTCGAAAGCGGGAGACGCCGGTCAAAGTCCACGACATGATGCCCAGGGGAAGCAACCCGATCACCCGCTTCAACGCCTGGCTCGCCGTCAGGGTCACGAAGACGGTCGGCACCGTGTGGTGCGCATACGCCTTTGCGGTTCTGGCGCTCGTCTCGCTTCCTGCCGCGATCGCCTCCCACAATCTGATCATCCTCGTGTCCTGGGTAAGTCAGACGTTTCTGCAGCTGGTGCTGCTCAGCATCATCATCGTTGGCCAGAATGTGCTGGCGGCCGCCAGCGACAAGCGCGCCGAAGCTACCTACGAAGATGCCGATGCCGTGCTACACACCTCGCTCCAGATCCAGGACCATCTGCTCGCCCAGGATGACGTGATCGAGCGAATCTTGAACCGGGTCGCCGCGCTGAAAGCCGGCTGAAGCCGCCTCTGCACAATCTCATGAACCGCGATACGGCGCAGGCGCTGCTGGCGTCATGGAAGTACGAGCGCGCCGTCGACCACCACTGCCACCCGCTGCGCCGCTGGCCGTTTCAGCTGACCGCGCTCGAGCTCCGCTCCGCGTTCACCGAGGCACTCGATCCCGAGCTGGCGGAGCGGCACGTCCTTTACAGCGCCGGCTACCAGGCCGCGTTGCAGCGGATCGCGCTCGTGCTCGGCTGCGAGCCCACCGAAGCCGCGGTCCTCGAGCGCCGCAACAGGGACGATTCGGAGCGCCACACCCGTCGGTTGCTCGATCAACCCCCGACAGAGGTGATGCTCGTCGACGCTGGCTTTTCATCGCCAGAGTCCTTCACACTCGCCGAACAAGAGCGCGCCACCGGCATCGCGCAGCGCGAGATCATCCGACTCGAAACGCTTGCCGAGGCACTGGTCAAGACGGCGAATGATCCTCGTGAGTGGTTAGCGGCAACGCGAGCGGCGTTGCGGGAGGGGATTAACCGAGGCGCCGTCGGCGTGAAAACGATCTGCGCCTACCGCGCCAGCCTCAAACTCCAACCCGTCGATACCGAAACGCTGGGCGCCGCCTTCAGTGCGCTGCGTCTGCGAGCGGAGCGTGGCCAGCCCGTACGGCTGGCAGGCAACAGCCTCTGTCATGCGGTGCTCTTCGAGGCCGCGCAGGAATGTCAGCAGCTCGACGTCCCGCTGCAACTCCATTGCGGGTTCGGCGATCCGGACGAAGACCTGGCCGAAACCTCTCCCCTGGGACTGCGGCCGCTCTTCATCGACCCGACCTATCGCGGGCTCCGCATCGCGCTGCTGCACTGCTACCCGTATCACCGCGAGGCCGCCTATCTGTGTGCCGTCTTTCCCGGTGCCTACATGGACCTGTCGCTAACCATTCCCTTCGCGGGTCTCGAGGGTTTTCGCGCGATGCGCGAGACGCTCGGCCTCTGTCCCACCAGCAAGCTGCTGTACGCCAGCGATGCCAGCCGTTATCCCGAGGTCTATTTCGTGGCCGCATCGCTGCACCGCGAAGCGCTGGCCGAAGCGCTGGGCGAGCTCGTCGATCGCGCCGTCCTGTCGTCCGATTCGGCGGTCGCGGCGGGCCGGCAAGTGCTCGCCGAGAACGCCCGCCATATATATCGTCTCGCCCCGACTGATACCGGCTGAGCCGACAAAAACGCGGAAGGGGGCGGCTCATCGGCCACCCCCGCTCAGGTCTAAAAGCCCCCTCTACGCGCTCGTTGGGATCAGCACCACCTGAAGCTGGATCGCTACGCCCGGGGCCTTCGGCATCCCGAAAAAGGGCACATCCTCGTAGGAGTAATGACCCGGCTTTGATGGCGCGACGAAAACGGGCGTCGCGCTTCCCTCCATGAATAGCAAGAGAAGCGTTCCAGTGTTGACCCAGACGACGTCAGCAGACATGTGCTGGGCACCGGCAGATCCGGGGCCGCCCCCTCCGACGGTGTGGGCGCAGAACGTTACCTCGGCGTCGCCGGTACCGCCCGCGCGCGTGCCGTTGAGCGCAATCCATCCCCACGCGCCGCCCAGGAAGGCGCCGCAGAGGGATGGGTTATTGCAGTTGTAGGAGAACTCGATCTCGTAGACGTGCGTTTTGCCGTAGTCACCCGGGGCCGCGCTGACAGAGGTCACTGACGTCGCCACCGCGAGGCTCGCCGCCGACCCGATGGCAAGCATAATCCGCTTGAATCCAGTCATCTCCCTTTTCCCTCCTAGCCTCAGCGAACGACCGTAGTCAACGGGCACAAGCCTAATCGGAGAAACGACCCAGCGTCAATCCCTTGGGGGGATATGCCGCGAATGAGGTCGCTGAAGCCTCATCGCTGGCATGATAGGGGCTGACCAAGCTCGTTCCAAGGAGGCTTCATGAAGATCGGGTTGAACATTCCAGATTTCACCTGGCCGGGCGGGCCGACCAAGCTGGGCAGCACCCTCGCGCAGATCGCGCGCACCGCCGACCAGGTTGGTTTCCAGTCGATCTCGGTGATGGATCACTTCTGGCAGATCGGCCGCAACGGGCCGCCCGAGCACGACATGCTGGAGGGATACACCGCGCTGGCATTCATGGCCGGGCTGACCTCTCGAGTGACGCTCGGCACCATGGTGACCGGCGCCGTCTATCGCTACCCTGGCGTGCTCGCCAAAACCGTGACGGCCCTGGACGTCCTCTCGGGCGGCCGGGCGTGGCTCGGCATCGGCGCGGCCTGGAACGAGACCGAAAGTCGCGGCCTTGGTATTCCGTTCCCGCCGACCGCCGAACGCTTCGAGCGACTGGAAGAGACGCTGCAGATCTGCTTGCAGATGTGGGACGGTAAGCGAGGCAGCGAGAAACCCTTCAACGGCAAGCACTACCAGCTGGAGCGACCGCTCAATGCCCCGCAGGCCGTGAGCCGGCCCCGCCCGCGCATCCTGATCGGCGGCATGGGCGAAAAGAAAACGCTACGCCTGGTCGCCCAGTACGCCGACGCCTGCAACCTCTTCCCCACCCCCGAGCTGCCACACAAGCTGGACGTCCTTCGCGAGCATTGCAAGGCGGTCGGGCGTAACTACGGCGAGATCGAGAAGACAGCGATGTTCGCGTTCGACACCGGCGAGAACGGCGAGAAGGTTGGGCAGGTAATCGGCGGCCTTAAGTGGCTGGCCGGCATGGGTATCCAGACCGTGGTCGGCGCCGTCCCCAGGGTCTACGACGTCAAGCGGCTGGAGGTCATCGGCGAAAAGGTCATCCCGGCCGTTGCCGACCTCGAGCCCGCCGGCGCCGCCCGCTAACTATTCGGCGATGAGCCGGATCACCGGGATCAGCCGGTCGGTCTTTCGCTCGTATGGACCATACCCGGGATAGGCGGCGACGACGCGGCGGTAGGCCTCGTCTCGTTCGGCGCCGCTGAGCGTCTCCGGACGGACTTTCAGCTTTTGGTTCCCGACCTCGATCCAGACTTTGTCCGGGTTGCGCGCCAGATTGTAGAACCAGGCCGGGTGATTTGCCGCTCCACCAAGGGATGCCACCACCAGCCGGCGATCGGGGGCCGCCGGCTTATCGGCAAACCAGGTTAGGGGCACGCTGCGCGCCTGGCCGGACTTTGCCCCCACGGTGGTCAGGACCAGCAACGGCACGCCGCCCTGCTTCATCCGGCCGCCCGACAGCCGGAAAATCCCCACGAACATCCTCAACCCGCCTCGCAGCAGCCAGCCCGGAACCGGGGGCATGCCTGCGCCACGCGTTCCCTTCGGCGGAATCTCAACCTTCACAAGGGTTGAGCGTACAGAAAACGAACGTGGCGCACGGTCGCTCTCGGTTGAAAGCTCCCGCAAGCCACGCTCGCCCACTGACCTGGCTCGAATTACGCCTGGAGGTTCGGAGTGGCCACGAACCACTTGCCGCCGAACCCAAAGACACCCTGTCCATTCGTCTGACCGGCCGCCATGTCGCCGGCGAAGGTATAGAGCGGCCACCGGTTGTAGCTGATTTGCTCGCCGCCGGCACGGGCGATGACGCCCAACTGCCCGGACACTCCCGCCGCGGCAGCCGCCGATGGGCTGGCGGCGAATGACGGCGGCCAGACGCTCGTGCACTGGCCGGTGCACACGACCGTGCCGCCTCGCTCTGGGACGAAGTAGTAGAGCGTGCGTCCCTGCGGGTTCACCAGGATGGCTCCGAGACTGGAGTTCCGGGCGACGAGCACGCCGGGGGCGACGGTGGGTCGCACGGTCGTGGCAGCGGGCGTCGGCGTCGCTGGCGACGGGGTGGCTGCAGGCGTGGCGGTTGCCGGCGGAGCGCCATATCCCCCCGGGGTGGCGGCCGAGCCAGGGCTTCCGCACGCGGCCAGCAGCGCCGGCGCCAGGAGCAGTAGTAATGCCTTTCTCATCTTTGGATCCCTCCCGAGTCATGTGGTGGTCGACATCGCACACAAGAATCTTTCTCGCGAGCGAGATATTCCCGATCGGTTCGAGTAATATTGATTCCTGCTTTGGAACGAGATTGGGTCGACAACCTGGTGGAGCAGTGGTCCGGACTGCAGCCTGCCCTGCCAATTGATGCCTATCACGTCACCGGTCGGATCGCTCGCATCGCCGCCCGGATCGCCCAGCGTCAGGACGAGATCTTCGCCAGGTACGGACTGAACCGCGGAGACGTCGGTGTGCTGAGTGCCCTGCTTATGGCCCGGCCGTCGCATACCCTCTCCCCCACCCAACTGTTTCGTGGGCTGATGCTGTCGTCGGCCGGGATGACCAAGCGATTGGACCGCCTGGAGAGCCGTGGCCTGGTCAAGCGCCGACCGGATCCGAAGGATCGCCGCGGCGTCACGATTCAGCTAACCGAGAGCGGCCGCCGGCTGGTGACCAAAGCCGTGGCCGAGAACACGAAAACCGAGGCCGAGATCCTGAAAGGGTTCAGCTCCAAGGAACGACGCTTCCTCGCCGACTCGCTGCGTGCGCTGCTCCACGAACTGGAGCCAGCGACCGGGGGCTAGCCGTTTTGAACCGTCCCGCAGGTCGCCAATAACAAAAAGGGCCCCAGAAGGGGCCCTTTTGCTTTCGGTAGTCGAGGCCTACTGGCCCAGACCGCCCGAGATGTTGCAGAACACGTTCTTGACCTGGTTGCCAAGAATAATCAGGACTACGATGACCACGACCGCGATCAAGACGAGGATAAGGGCGTATTCGACCATACCCTGCCCTTCCTCACGGTTGAGCAGTTCGCGCAGACGCAGGTAGAGGCTGTTCAACATGGATTTCACCTCCCGTCTGAAAGACTGCGCTCAGTCTGGCATCGGCCGCGCATCACCGGGTCGAGAGCCGAAACCGAGAATGCCTCTGCGCGGTGACAGGTCGGTAAATCCTGGGCCACATCTCGTCCAAATTCCGTAGACGGATCGGCCGCGCAGGCCCCTGCGCCTCAGCGCTGGTAAATGATCGCCCCGCCGCCGAGGCTCTCAATCGGATGAAAATGCGCGAGCACCCACGCGTGAAACCCCGGGACCCGTTCCAGGCGACCGTTATCCGCCAATATCCACTTGACGTCATAGCGGACGCGGGTGCGTTCGAGATCGTCAACCGTGAGCAAGCCTGCCGCCGTCAGCTGCCCCGACGTATCAACCAGGGGTCCCGGGATATTGCGGTCCGCGGCCGCCACGGCGTAGGCATTGTCACTGAACCAGTAGTCGTCTGGCTGACCATGCGCCCGTACCGCGGCAGTCATTTCCGCGTCGTGCAGATCTGGAGCAAGCGTCCGCAGCGCTTCGCGGGTATCGACCGCAACCCCAACCGCCGCCGTGCCCACCACCAGGA
This sequence comes from Chloroflexota bacterium, assembly GCA_005881175.1. GTDB lineage: Bacteria > Chloroflexota > Dormibacteria > CF-121 > CF-121 > CF-13. The sequence goes on along the minus strand of VBEN01000114.1, from coordinate 8,015 downwards.
CGGCCGCGATGGCGAACGCCGGACGGCCGATCCCGCGCGCGTTCGCGACCCCGACCGCCGCGAGGAGCGTCAGGGATGGCGTCAGCAACACTAGGTGATGGGGAAAGATCGGCTCGTATCCAAGGATCGCGATCATCGAAACGACCGCCCATGCAAGCGGCATGACCACCGATCGGTCTCGCCGGATCAGCGCCACCACCGCTCCGACAAGGCCCAGCGCCTCGAGCGGCAGCTCGTGGCGGAGGAACACGTAACTGAGATTCCGACCGATGCCGAAGTGGGCAAGCTCTCCGGCCCGGAGATGGCTGACGATCAGCTGCTTGTAGGCGGCTTGCGGCGAACCGATAATCGGCACCAGGAGAATCAGCAGGCCGAGCACGCCACCCAGCACCGCGGAGGTCAGTAGCCGGGCGCGCCCGCGGTTTGCCCCGAGCATCACGATCGCGATCGGCACCGCCGCCACCGCGCCAAAGAACTTGGTGCCAACCGCGAACGCCAGCGCCAGGCCTGCCGCGGCCGCCAGTGCGTCGCGGGCCCGTGCCTCGGTTCGCACGGCCAGCATTGCCAGCGCCACCGCCACAGTACTGAGCGCAAGAGACGGGCCATCGGCCTGCAGGACCGTGGATTCGTGCCAGTACACCGAACTGGTTGCGGCCAGCAGCACGGCGACCAGACCCCCGACGTTGCCGGCCAGCAGCCGCGCCAGCACGTAGGTCGCCGCCAACCCGGCAAGGCAGAGCAGCAGCACGCCGGCCCGCAGGCTAGCAATCGAGTGCACCACAAGATAGAAGGGCAGCAGCGCGTAAAAAAAGCCGGGTGGCGACGAGGCAAAGACCGAGCTGAACATCGGCTCACCGCGAGCGAGGGCGCGGATTGTCTGCCAGAAGACGCCCTCGTCATAGTCCCGAATGCGGGCATTGAGCATGACCGCCTCGGTGACCATGAATCCAACGCCCACCGCCACGGCCGCCGAGGCAATTACGCGCGGCGCCAGAGCCCCGAGCCGCTCCCGTGCCACCATCACGGCCACTTTAGTTTCCCTCCGCCCTGGCGGGGAGAGGGCAGGCGTTTGCCTTGCCCTAGCCGGCACGCTCCAGCTTGAATGACGGCAAGCGCAGCGTGCCGCCTTCTTCGGTGCAATCCGCCAGCAGCCGCTCGATCCCGGAGGCGGGCAGCGGCCGGGATAGGTAGTAGCCCTGCCCGGCGGTGCAGCCGATTCGCTCGAGAGCCGCCAGCTGCTCCTTTCGCTCGATCCCGTCGGCCATCGTCATCATCCCGAGGGCGTTCCCCAGGTCGATGACCGCGCGCGCCACGGTCGCGTCCGTCGGGCTGCTGGTCATCCGGGCGACGAAGGAGTGGTCCAGTTTGACGATATCGACGGGAAGGTCGCGCAGCGCACTCAACGGCGCCGAGTCGGCACCGAAGTCATCCAACGCGAGCTTCACGCCACGTTGATGCAGCTCGATCAAGCGATCCATGGTCTCCTTCCCCTTCAGCGTCGCCCCCTGCGTCAGTTCGAGCACGAGGTGCAGCGGGTCGAACCCGGCGGCGGCACAGGCCTGCGTCACGTCGGCCACCAGGTCCGGATGAGCCAGGCCGCGCTGGCTGACGTTGACACTCATCGTCAATCCAGAGGCGACAGGGTAGCCGAGCTGCCACTGCCGCCCATCGGCACACGCCTGATTGAGCACCCAGCGCTGCAATGGCACGATCAATCCGGTTTCGTCGGCCAGTGGGATGAAGTCGGCCGGTGAAACCATCCCGCGGCGCGGATGGCTCCAGCGCACGAATGCCTCAAATCCGAGCATCGCGCCATCGGCGATCCGGATCGCCGGCTGGTAATGCAAGACCAGCTGGTGACGATCCAGCGCGTGCGCCAGGTCGACCTCCAATTCCATGCGGTCGCTGACACTGGCATGTTGCTCGGGCGCATATCGCACCCAGCGCCCTTTTCCCGCGGCTTTCGCCGCATTTAGGGCGATATCCGCGTTGCGCATGAGCGTCTCTGCCGTGTCTTCCGGCCTGGTCTGAACCGCAATGCCAAGGCTGAGTCGAAGGACGACCTCGCGCTCCTCCACCCGGAACGGCGCCCGGAAATGCTCGAAGATCCGCTCCGCCAGTCGCAGGGGCTGCTCCTCGTGCACGACCATCGTCATCAGGACACCGAACTCATCGGCGCCGATCCGAGCCACCACATCGCCCGGCCGCACGATCTTGGATAGCCGCCCGCCGATCATGCCGAGCAGGTCATCACCGGCGCGCTGGCCGAGCGCGTCGTTAACGACCTTGAAGTCATCAATGTCCAGCGCCAGGACGGCCATACCGCGGCCAGGCTGACTCCCCTCCAGCGCCACATCCGCCTGCGTGCGAAAGGTCATCCGATTGGGCAGGCTCGTCACCGGGTCATACGCCGCCACGTTCGCAAGCCGCTCCTCCATCTCCTTGCGGTCAGTCACGTCGCGGATGTTCAGGACCAGCGCTTGCAGGGTCGACTGATGCAGCATGTTCGTGATCGTGATCTCGCAGTGCGTCCAGCTGCCAAGCTTATGGCGGACGCGGCAACTGACGCTGATCGGATGCGCGGATGCGGTCAGCGCTTTCTGCACCCCACCGTCAAAGATGGAACGGTCGGTCGGGTGCAGCAGTTCGCTGAAGGGCTGGCCGACCAGCTCGGTCGGGCTGTAGGCGAAGAAACGATCGATGGAGGTGCTGAGGAATCGCATCGTGCCCTCCGCATCGGCGAGCACAACGACGTCGCCCGAGTTCTGCACCAGCGATCGGAAGTTGGTCTCGGTATCGCGCAGTGCGGCGGCTTGCGTCTCGAGTTTCTGGTTGAGCATCAGGTTGTCCCAGAGCATGATGAACTGGCGCCCCAGGACGAGGCCGGCGACCCCCATCATTCCCCAGAAGAGGAGCGTGTCCGGCGAACCGCTGACATTCGTCGCGACCGTCACCGTGGCGGCGACCGCGACCGGGACATAGGGAAGCGCCAAACTCCAGCGACCAGGTGGCTCGTCGTCCGCCTTGAGGACGGGCTTCGGCACAAGCGTGGCAAAAATTGCACCCAGCCCGATCAGCAAAAAGCCGGCGATCCACCCGGTATCGATCAGCTGGGCGGGGCCATAGGTCCGCATCGTCGTCAGATAGGCGAACGCACTGTCCGACAACAGGTTGGCGAACAAACCGGCGGCCACCAGCAGGAGCGGGAGGCGGATGGATCGAGCGGTTCGCCTGAGCAGCAAGAGCGCCATCACGGCGATCGCGATATCGCTGATCGGATAAGCCAGCCCGAGCACCGCTGAAAGGGTGCCGCTCGAAGCGTCATGGTAGAGCCTGCCCAGCACCGTTGACCAGCTGATAATGAGCAGCGCCCCGGCGATGATCGCCCCGTCCAGCAGAAAAGCCGCCCTCGAGGCGGTTCGGTGACGCCCAGGAAACACGGCGATTCCGGCGACCACGAACGGCACGGCCGCCAGGTAACCGGCATCGGCCAGCGACGGGAACGGCACCGGCTGTCCACGGATTACCTCGATGTACGACCAGATGCCTTCTCCGATCGCCCAGGCGGCGGCGCCGCTGCCCAGCAACGCCCAGGCGAGCCGCATCCGCCCTTTGTGCCGGAACGCCGCAGCCACGCAGGCCACGGCGGCGATCAGCGCCGCGACACCCTCGCCGATATCGTCGACCGCCTCCGTGACCTGGACCCCGTCGATCCGCAGGCCGATCCACACCGCGAAGGCTGCCGTCAGCAGGATCGCCGCGGCGCAGGCGATCCCGAAGTCGCGATTGGCGTGCCGGTTAGCGAGCCTCATGCCACCCGCTCGGTGTGACGACGGGCTTCCCTTGCCCCTTGCGCAGGTTTGGAGTAACAAAAAAGCCCCGCGCCCGAAGGCGCGAGGCTCTTTCCGATCTAGCTCAGAACGTTAGGCAACCTGAACGTTCGTCGCGCGCGGACCCTTGGGGCTCGGCTCAGTCACGAAACTGACCTTGACGCCGGTATCCAGCCGATCGAAGTCGGAGCTGCCGCTGCGGTGGAAGAAGTAGTCATTGCCGTCTTCGGCAGTGATGAACCCGAATCCACGCTCGGCGACGAGCTTCTTGATGGTTCCAGACATTTGGTGTGAACCTCCTTTCCCGAACGTACTGCCTCGCGCTGTCGAGGCCTGTTCGAGCGGGGCCCACGGCGAGCGCACCCCGAATGGATGCAGGGTGACTATACCCCATCCACAGCGGCTTGAAACGCCGAGGCTATGATCGAATCACATGGCAACGGCGAGCATCAACTTCGCCGCCTTCCTCGGCGTCTCGATTCTGGTCATCGTCACCCCGGGACAGGACACCGCCCTCACAATCCGTAACACCTTGCTCGGCGGCCGAGGCAACGGCGTCGCGACGGCGGCGGGCGTTTCGACGGGACAGCTGACCTGGACGGTCGCGACCAGTGCGGGGCTGGCCGCGTTGCTGGTGGCATCAGAGCCGGTCTTTACCGTACTGAAGTGGGCCGGTGCGGCTTATCTTGCCTTCCTTGGATTGCAGGCGCTTCGCGCCGCCTTCTTCGGACCGCCGAGCTCCGGGGCGGCGTCACCGAATCCCTCCCCCGCTCGCCCGGGAGGGTCAGGGTGGGCGCCCTACCGCCAGGGGGTGCTGAGCAATCTTGGCAATCCGAAGATGGTCGTCTTCTTCTCGAGCCTGCTGCCGCAATTCGTCGCCCCGGGCCAGGCTACCTTCGCCCGCCTCCTCCTACTTGGCCTGATCTTCTGCTCGATGACATTTGTCTGGCTGAGTGTCTACGCTGCCGTCGTGGCCCGTGTCGGCGATTTCCTCCGCCGGGAACGTATTCGTCGGGCTCTCGAAGCAACCACCGGGTTGGTCCTGATCGGGCTCGGTGTCCGGCTGGCGACCGAGCGTCGTTAGGACGTTATCCGGTCAGGACGCCGATCGGCTCGCCGGCCGCCGCCAGCTTTGTGACGCTGCCACTCGGCCCGACCAGCCAGACACCCGGGCCGGCGGCCGCGACCTGCGGACGGTAGACGATCACCGATCCATCAGCCAGCCATGCCCAGCCGCCGTTTGCCGGCCGCACATTGTCGAGCCCTAGCGGAGTGATGCTGCCGTCGCTCGTCCGGATGAGGTCGCTTGCGAACCGCTCCTGACCCGCGCCCGCGCCGGTGGCGCCCCCCACGATCAGCTTGTCATCATTGGGCGAGAAGTAGGCCGCGCCCTCGCGCGCAAACCGGTTGGCCGGTAATGCCACCGAAGTAACACGACCGTTGCCCGCGATCAAGGACAGCGTGTGTTCGTTCGCGGACGGGAAGCAGGCGATCATGCCGTTGGCCGCCAGGTCGCTGAAGGAGCAATCCGTTGTGTGGTTGAGTGGTGTGACTCTGCCACTGACCGGGTCGACCAGGTCGATCGGTCCGCTCGCTGTGTAAAAAAGGACCTTCGTGCCGGCGTAGACGATGCCCTTTCCATTCGTATCCAGGGTTCCCCACATCCAGGTGTTGCCGTCGGGGCTGACCACCATCACGCCTGGATCGGGGGCTCCAAGGCTGGCGAGATCCTCAACACTGCCATCTCGATGGAGGGCTTTCAGGACGCCGCCATGCTCGACAACAAAGATGCGTGCGCCGCGAGCGGTGGTGGTCATGGCCCCAGCTTTGAGCGTGAGCCGGTTCGCCTCGGTCCCGTCGGGTCGGACGAGATGGAGGACGATCGGAGTGGTCTCCGGCGAACTTTGGGGGTAGTCGGCAATCACGATCAGGTTCGCCGCGGCTGTCGCCGTTACCGTCGCGCTCGGGCTCGGTTGCCCACCAGCCGATGTCGGGGAGCTGCCGCAGGCTGCCAGCAATATGGCCATGGCCGCCACGCCAATCGAGACTCGCGCGCTCATCGGGTACCCTCCAAACTCGTTTGCGTACCTGACGCGGTGAACTGTCTCGCCGGGTGAAGGGTTACGGCCCCCTGAGCGACCGTGGTAGACTACCGCCGTTCGTCCGGACTTCGGACGATCTCGCGTGCGGCCGGTATTCTTCTCTCTCGAACAGGCCGATGCGTTATATGGAGTTCGAGAGGAGGAGTTCGGTAAATGCCAAAGGGCACCGTCAAGAAGATCGTTTCCGACCGTGGATTCGGGTTCATCGCCGCCGACGATGGTAAGGAGTACTTCTTCCATCAGAGCGGCGTGGATTCGACCCTCAACTTCGACAGTCTGCGCGGTGGCGAGGCCGTCAGCTTCGACATTGAGCAGAGCCAGAAGGGACCGCGGGCGAACCGCGTCCGCGCCGCCTAGCGCAAGCTCGGCTTCAAAAAAGGGCGCCCTTCGGGGCGCCCTTCTTTTTTTGCCAACGTCCCAGCCGGGCCCGACGCACGCCCCGAGTTTCGTCTAGCCGGACTGGAGGTTCCCGACCAGGATCGGTTTCGTGGTCGGCAGGTCCTGTTCGCCGGGCTCGATCGTGATGGCGAACTGCTGGAACTGCGAGAGATCGCCTGACAGTTGGGCGCCAATGTCACCGCTCGAGCTAGTGCTGATGCCTTTGCCGACCGGGACTCCGCCCTTGATCAGCCACATCTCATAGACCTGACCTGAGGCGAGCCGCGGCAGCCCGGTAGCCGCCACCACCGCCTGCTTGCGGTCCTTGAAGTAGATGAGGCGCGCTTGCGCGCCCGGTGCGCCCGTCGGATCGCCCTGGAACGTATAGGCAATCTGGGAAGCTGATGCATTGCCCAACTGATAACCAATGAGTCCGCCGATCCCCAGGGCAAGGGCCACGGCCGCGGCCACCGCCAACCGGGACGATCGGGCGGCCCAGGCCCTTAGCGTCGGGATGCGTCGGATTGGTGCGACCGTGCCCCGTGGCTCACCCGCGGTTTGGAGAGTGTGACCGACCGCCTCTCGCTGCGCCGGGGTCGCCTTCACTGCCTCGATGATGCGGGCGCGCAACTCGGGAGAGGGATCGCCCTCCTCCACCGTCAATGGCAACAGGGCGCTCGTCCGGCGCAGCTCCGCGACGGCGGCACGGTGCTCGGCACAGCTGCGCAGGTGCTCTTCGACCCGGCGGGCCTCATCCTCGGGTAGCGCCTCCAGGGCATAAGCGCCGAGCAGGTCTTCGGCTTCGGCGCAGCTCATGGACGTCACGCCATCACTCCTCTCGCTGTCAGGAAGGTTCGCATTTTCTCCAGGCCGAGCCGCATGCGGCTCTTTACCGTTCCGAGCGGGACCTGCATCCGGCTGGCGATCTCCACGTGGGTATAGCCACCAAAGTAGGCGAGCTCGAGCGTCTGCCGCTGGGGATCGGGGAGGTCGCGAAAACCCTCCTGGATCTGCTTGCGCTCGAGGTCAAGCGCAACCGCCTCCCAAACGTCGGGCACCTCGGCTCGTTGCGCGGCATCCGCCAGATCGATCTCGCTGCGAACTCGTGCGCTTCCGCGCAGACGATCGATTGCGCGGTTACGAACGATCGAGAGCAGCCAGTTGCGCAGGCTGCCGCGGCGCGCGTCGAAGCCCGCGGCGTTGCGCCAGACGCTGACAAAGGCGTCCTGGACGACGTCCTCCGCGGCACCGCGCTCATTGAGGATGCGGAAGGCGAGACCGAAGGCCAAGCGGCCGTATCGGTCGTACAGCGATTCGATCGCCGTGGATTCGCCACGTTTCAGCTGGGCCGCCATTTGACTGTCCTGGTCTCTCGGCTCCCCAATCATCCCCGTACTCACTTATATACGGTCGCACCGCCCCTCTGGATCAGTTCGTTCATGCCTTGATCCACGGACGCCTTCCCTCCGTAACAGCCGGTATCAACCGAGGAGGGAGCCTATGGATTGATTCCCAGCGCACGACCGATCGCCACTTCATTACAAGGAGCATCAACATGCGAAAACGCGTTTTGCTGGCCGTCGTTGCCGCGGCAACGATGGGCCTGATTGTGGCCCCGCTCACGGCGAGCGCGTCGAGCCACCGGGAAGCCCCGCTGATCGCGGAGGACCCGCTCGCCGACAACACCGACCTGTACGCCTTCGTG
>VBEN01000113.1 GCA_005881175.1 Chloroflexota bacterium | reverse complement strand
AGCAACGCGGTCATCTCGGCATTCGCGGCGTTCAAGGCATCGCCGCTGTTGGCTCGCGTCACTGAAACGCCGAGGCTGATTTCCGCATTGTCGGGTGTCGCATTCTGTGTTCCTTCGCCAACGACCGTGACCGTATCGCGCGGGCCAGCCACGCTGCCGGCACCCACCGCCGCCTGGCTCGCCGCCGCCCCACCCACCGGGCCAGCCCGCACCGCTAGCGCGGTCACAGCTGACGCCGTGATGGCGATCAGCGCGCCGATCGCAATGAAGATTCCGCGTGTCGCTAAGGTTCCCCTCCGAGTCCGCATGAGTCCTTCCTCCAATCAGTGAAAGTCTTTGATGAATCTGGGATGAGAACGCGCACTCCAGCAAAAGCGTTACACCTAGCCGAACGATGAGGCTGAATCCCGGCCGTCCGGGTGAAGACGGATTGCCGGAGCCGGCGTACGCTCGTAGACGTGGCCGCACTCTCGGATCTGTCCCGTGATATCGCTGGCATCCTCGAACGAGCGGCGGCCGGCATCGTCCGTGTCGACGCCCGCCCCAACCGGCCTGCCACGGGTATCGTCTGGGCTGACGGCCTCGTGCTGACCGCCGACCACGTCATCGAGCGTGATGATGCGATTCAGATCAGCGCCGGCGGCGCCGCGGTCAAAGCCGGCGTCGCCGGTCGCGATCCGGGGACGGATCTGGCTCTATTGAAGACCGATGGGTTGACCGCCTCGCCTCTGGCGCGCGCCGCGTCGGCCGACGTCCGCATCGGCCATCTCGTGCTCGCCGCCGGCCGCGCCAACGAGCTGCAGGTCAGCCTGGGAATCGTTAGCGGCCTTTCCGGAGCGTTTCGCAGCTGGCGTGGCGGCGAGACGGAACGGCTGATCGAGACCACCGCGGAGCTCTTGCCTGGCTTTTCCGGGGGCCCGCTGCTCGACGCCGACGGTCGGGTGATCGGGATCAACAGCTGGAACTTCGGGCGTGGCATCAGCCGCGCAATTCCGATCGAGGCTGCCGCGGCGGTTGCGGAAAACCTGCAGACTCACGGCCGCATTCGGCGCGCCTACCTCGGTATCGGCACCCAGCCGGTACGGCTTGCCGAGACCCTGCGCAGCAAGCTCGGCCAGGAAAGCGGACTCCTGGTGGTGACCGTCGAGGCTGGTGGACCGGCGGCGAAGGCCGGGTTGCTGCAAGGCGACACCGTAGTGACGGTGGACGGTGAGCCGGTCCGCCAACTGGATGAGCTCTTTAGAAGGCTGCGTGGGTTCGATGTCGGGTCAACCCATCGGTTTGGGGTGGTTCGCGCCGGCGAGGCGAGGGACGTTTCCGTCAGCGTGGGCGAGAGAACCTAGTAGCTTCCCGTTGCAAAGCGGCCACAGCTGGGTAGGCTAACCAGCATGTATTGGTGGCACGGTGCTTTTCACGAACCCGAGGCCGACGTCAAGCTGGAGTGGCCGCTCCTCAAGCGGGTGTTCGGTTACTTCGTGCCCTACTGGGGGCTCGCGCTCATCGTGCTCGCCTGCATTGGTGCGGCCGCGGCCCTTGGTCTCGTGCCCGCCATCGTCACCCGTGACCTGATCAACTACCTGACCGGCCAGCACGGCCAGTTTGGCTTTGTCGCGTTCTTGATCGGGCTGCTGGTGGGCTCGTCCCTCCTAGGCGGACTGGTCGGTGTGGTCCAGTCCTACTTCAGTAACCGGATCAGCCAGAGCATCATGTTCGACCTTCGCAACCAGCTCTTCGATCGAGTGCTCAAGCAGTCGATGGCGTTCTTCACCGCCACCCGGACCGGCGACGTCATGTCGAGGCTGAGCAACGACGTCAACGGCGTCCAGAGCGTCGTCTCCGACACGATCTTCAGCCTGGTCAACAACGTAGTGATTCTTGCCAGCACGGTTGTCCTGATGTTTGCGCTGGACTGGAAACTGACGATTGCCGCGCTGGTGGTGTTGCCCGCCTTCCTGCTGCCGACTCGCCGGGTCGGCAAGGCCACCTTCCAGGCGCGCAAGGCGACGCAAGGAAAGCTGGCGGAGATGACGGCGTACATGCAGGAGACGCTCGGAATCTCCGGGATGCAACTGGTGAAAGCCTTCGTCAAGCAGGCGGCCGAGACGATGCGCTTTCGGAAGCTCAACGACGAGCTGCGTCGGCTCAACATCCGCCAATCGATGATCGGCCGCTGGTTCTTCATGCTGATGGGTGTGCTCGGCACCGCCGGCCCGGCGGTGCTCTGGTTGTTCGGCGGCTACCTGGTCGTGACCGGCCAGGAATCGCTGGGCACCGTGGTCACGTTCGCGACCGTGCTGCTCGCGCGGCTCTACGGTCCGGTCGGCTCGCTGGCCAACATGCAGGTCAACGTGGTCGGTTCCCTGGCCCTGTTCCAGCGGATCTTCGAGTACATGGATCTTCCGGTTGAGATCGACGAGACAGCCGAGGCGGTCAGCCTTTCAGCGGCGCGCGGCGCTGTCGAGTTCGAGCATGTGACCTTCCGCTACCCGTCGAGCGACCGACCGGCGCTCAAAGACGTCTCATTTCGAATCCAACCCGGTCAGCTCGCCGCACTCGTGGGTCCAACCGGGGCTGGGAAGACGACCGTGACCAGTCTGCTGCCTCGTTTCTACGATCCGCAGCTTGGCGCCGTCCGCCTGGACGGCCTTGATGTGCGTGACCTCACGCTCGAGTCTCTCGGCAGGCAGACCGGCATGGTCTTCCAGGACACCTTCCTCTTCCATGCCACGATCCGCGAGAACCTGCTCTACGCGAAGCCACAGGCCAGCGATGCCGAGATGATCGCCGCGGCGAAGGCGGCATACATCCACGACTTCATCGCATCACTGCCCGAAGGCTACGAGACGGTGGTCGGCGAGCGAGGCCATCGCCTGAGTGGCGGCGAAAAACAACGGGTGGCGATCGCCCGCGTCATCCTCAAGGATCCGCGCGTCTTGATCCTGGACGAGGCGACCTCGAACCTGGACTCCGAGTCCGAGCACCTCATCCAGGTGGCGCTGCGGCCGCTCTTCCAGGGCCGCACGTCGCTCGTCATCGCCCACCGGCTGTCGACCATCCTGGCGGCCGATCTCATCCTGGTGATGGATCATGGTGAGCTGGTGGAGCAGGGTCGTCACGCCGACTTGCTCAAGCAGGATGGACTCTACGCTCGGCTCTATCACCGGCAGTTTGAGGCGGCCGACGAACTGGCCACGCCCGCCTAAACGGAAGGAGGCACGACCATGGCAACGACGCAGGTTTGTACGCATCTCGATCAGATTCGAAACCCGAAGCCGACGGCGAAAGGCTGTGAGGAATGTCTCAAGATGGGGGATACCTGGGTGCATCTGCGGCTTTGCGAGAGCTGCGGGCACGTTGGCTGCTGCGACTCATCCAAGAACAAGCACGCGACCAAACACGCGCGCGCAACCGGACATCCGATCGTCAAGTCTCTCGAGCGTGGCGAGAACTGGATGTACTGCTACGTCGACGACGTGATGTTCGAAGTCGACTAAGCGGCGAGTGTTCCCTCGGATTCGGGAGTCTTGATTTCAATCACCTCACCGAATCGGTGAACAGTCTCGATGGCGTCGTAGAGGGCGACCGCGCGGCCCGCCGGTATCAGCTCCGTGATTTTCAGGTAGTAGCTGCGCCCTTCCGGCCACACCAGCGTCGGCACTCCGAAGACCCCACGTCGGACGGCCTCGGCGTGCTCGCCGGCCAGGGTTGTGAAATCGCTCTGTTCCAAATCGCGCTCAAAGCGGGCGACGTCGAGCCCGGCCCGTTCGGCGACCAACCGATGGGTGGTCTGCTGGTCGACCGGCAGGTGGTCCTCGTGCCGGGCTCGCTGGAGCCCAAGCCGGAACCGCTCGCCAGCCTCGACACCCTGGGCGCGGGCGGCGGTGGCGGCGAGGAAGGCGGGCAAGCCGTTGGCTTGCGGATTCCGTTCCCATACCGCCGGCTGAGGCGATCCCTGGCGGGCATCGTGGTTCTGGCTCAGCGAGAAAAAGCGAAACTGCGGCCGGATCCTCCCGGCCTTCTCGACCTCCGCCAGCCACATGGCTCCCCGGTAGGCCCAGGGGCAGAGAAAGTCGATGTAGACCGTGGGCTCGCTAAGGATCATCCCATCGTCGAGTGTACGCGGGCCGGCGAGGCCACCTGCTGAGTGACTTCGGTAATTTGGAGCCATGAGAGGAGCCTAGGATCCATGGCTGTCGAGGTGAGCTGCACCGCGGAGAAGACCGGATATCGGTGTACCGTCGACGTCTCAGCGGGGGGCTCGACGAGCCACCATATCGTTCGCGTGGCGGCGAACGACCTCGAGCGATGGGGCAAAGGGCGATCGGTTGATGAGCTGGTAAGGGCCAGCTTTGATTTCTTGCTCGCCCGTGAGCCAAAAGAATCGATTCTCAAGGCTTTCGACCTCGCGGTGATCAAGCGCTACTTTCCGGACTACGGCGGCTAGGGGAAGATGCCCGCCTTGTAATCGTGCAAAATCTCGTTGGCCGCCCGAGCGCCTTCCGACGCACCGCCCTCCATGAAGCCCTGAAAGTCCTGCGAGCAATGCTCACCAGCGAAATGGATGGGCCCATTCGGGAAAGGCTGGCGCGCTTTTTCGTACCCGCTAAAGCCGTGGTACTGACCGACCTTCCAGTAGGAATACGAGCAATTCAGATTTGGGTCGAGTGCGGGAACCGACAGGGTGGCCCTGCCGTTCCAGGCCCGACCGATGCCAGGATAAACCGGCTCGATCTGGTCGAGGAAGGTCTTGGCGTAGGCCGTGACCTGCGGGTTGGCCGCGGCGCTGCTGTACGGGGTGGAAGGGGCAAAGGATCCGGCCACGTTGGACTGGTTCCAGTACCGGCTGGTGAACTGGAGTTGCAGCTTGTCGTTGCGGCCGCCACCCAACTCCTGGATGGCCGTATTCTTCATGCTGTCGAAATTCGCCTTCCGGTAATTCAGCGTGCGCAAGACAGCGAACGGCAGGGCGAGGATGACGCGGTCGAAGTTCCGGACGGCGGCCTGACCGCCCGCCGAGAAGGTGACGGCAATGCTGCCGTCGCGGTTGAATCCGATGGCTGTCATGCGCCACCCGGTCGCGACCGGTTCAACCAGATTGGCGGCGATCGTTTCGGGCAGACGCTGGTTTCCACCGACGATGTGATACTTCTCGTTCGAGGCGCCGAAGATGGCGAAGTTGCCCGGTTTTGCGCTGTAACCAAGGAGATAGACCAGGTTCAGCGCTGACTGGTCGGTGGTTTCGGCCCCGTATTCGATGTTGTACGCCACGTCGAGCAACTGGCCCATTGGCGACGTGTGACCACCGGGCACTTTTCGCTCAATCCAGTCGTAAGCGCTCATATTGTCCAGCGCGATGCCGCCGGGCGTATTGATCCGGTAGGTCGTCGGATAGCTTGCAACCTGCACGTCTCCCTGGAGCGCGTTGTGCACGGGCTGAAAATCCGCATCCGCCTGGTCCTTGGGGTAGTACTGGCCAAAGAAGTAGTAGGTATCTTCGGAGCCATTGGGCTCGCCTGCCAGTAGGTTGACCGTGGCCAGGCCGAAGCGCTGCGCGAGGCGCAAGATGGTTTTGTGTCCCTGGTCGATGAGTTCTCCGCACCACTCGCTGGTCTGGGCGTTCGCCCAGGTCGAGCTCCCGTTCGGATTCGTGATGGGCGAATCAGAGTGCATCCGACCACCGATGCGGGTGGATGCTTCGTAAACGATCGCGCGGATCCCGGCATCCTGCAATGTGAGGGCTGCCGTGAGCCCCGAGATACCGGCGCCGATGATTCCGATACGCGGCGTGGCGGCGAAGGCCGCCTGGGCGAGGCTCCAGGGTCCGGCCAGCGCCAGGCCGGCCGCTCCGGCCGTGCCGCCCTTGAGGAATTGACGCCGGCTGATCGCTGCCCGTCGTTCGCGGACCGCCGCAACCGGGATGCCGTGCTGATCGGCCAGGCGATGATCGTGGGCTAGCTGCTGCACCTGACGCATGAGTGGCGTTCGAGTCATCCCTGCCCCGGTAAAGCTACAGGACGGGGCAGGCGCCTGCAAGCGGCATTTAGACTTCCTCGGCCGCCGCAACGGCCTCAACCCGGCCGGCCGCCCCACCACCGCTTAGCCGCGAGGCGATCACGACCGGGACGATCGTGATCAGGATCACGAAGAAGACCACGACATTGACTTCCGGGAGCCGCTGGCCGAGCCGGATGGCGCCGAAGATCCAGAGTGGCAGCGTGTTCTGGGCCCCGGCCGTGAAGGTGGTGACGATCACTTCATCAAAGGACAGAGCGAAGGCCAGCAAGGCGCCGGCAACCAGCGCGGTCGAAATCAGCGGAAAGGTAACGTCAACAAACGATCGCCAGCCGCTGGCGCCGAGATCCATCGCCGCCTCCATCAGGGAGGAGGAGGTTCGCCGCAGCCTGGCCAGCACGTTGTTGTAGACGATCACGATGCAGAAGGTGGCGTGGCCGATCACGATCGTCCAGAGCGAGAACGTGATCTGGTTGAAGGCAAAGAACGAGTTGAGTGACATCCCGGTGATGATGCCGGGTAGGGCAAGCGGCAGAACCAAGGCGAATGAGATGACCTCCCGCCCGAAAAACTGAAAACGATGGATGGCGAAGGCCGCCATCGACCCGAGCACGAGGGCCACGGCGGTGGCCATCAGGCCAGCCTCAACCGATAGGAGCAGAGCACGACGCACCTCCGGGTCCTGCCAGGTCTGGCCGAACCACTTGAGGGTGACGCCCGGGATCGGCCAGCTCTGGATGGTTGACACATTGAATGCGTAGACGATCACCAGCCCGATCGGGATGAAGAGGAAGAGCAGAATTCCGGCCGCCCACACCCGGAGCGCGAATCGAAGCCATGCCCCTTCCATCGCCTACATGGCCTCGAACGCACCGAGCCGGCGCGCGCCCAGCAGATAGAGGGCCATCACCGCAACCGGCACGACGGCCAGCGCCGCCGCGAAGGGGATGTTGTGCGCGATGCCGACGTTGCCGTACACGACGTTGCCGATGAAGCTCGACCCGGCTCCGCCGACCAGCAATGGCGTGACGTAATCGCCCAGGGTCAGCGAGAAGGTGAAGATGCTGCCCGCGACGATCCCGGGCAGCGCCAGCGGCAGGATGATGTCCCAGGTGGTCTGGCCCTGCCGTGCGCCGAGATCGGCCGCAGCCTCCAGGTAGGACTGCGGGATCCGCTCGAGGGCTGCATACGTCGGGATGATCATGAACGGCAGCCAGATGTAGGAGAACACGATCCACATCGCCCAGTTGGTGTAGCCAAGGCTGGCCGGCGGGAGATGCAGGAGGAGCAGGCTCCAGTTGAGAACGCCATCGTGATTGAGGATCAAGATCCAGGCGTAGACCCGGGCCAGGTAGCTCGCCCAGAGTGGAAGGAGTACCGCGGCAAACAGGGCGGTCTGGACTCGACGCGACGCGACGCGCGCCATGTAGTAGGCAAAAGGGAAGGCGAGCACGGCGTCGGTGATGGTGACCGCGGCGGCGAGCGCGATGGTCCGCAGGATGATGAGCCGGTAGGTGCCATCCGTGACCAGGGTGCGGAAGTTGTCGATGTTCCACACGCGCTCGATGGCCGTCGTGAAGGGATTGATCTGCCAGAAGGCCGTGATCAGCAGCAACACCAGCGACGCCAGGTAGATGACGACGAACCAGGTCAGCCCTGGTCCGAGCAGGAGCGCGGCCCGCATCCAGGAACGCCGCCACAGCAGCGCCTGGACGCGGGTGACGCGCCCAGCCGGACGCTCGCGTGCGAGCGCGCCGACCGTCATTCGATTTGCTATGGCGAGGTTGTTAGCCGGTGATCGACGTCCACGCCGTCTGCCATTTCGAATACGGCATGCATTCGCTCTTGCCGTTGCCACAGTCGGCGAGTGGCGTCTTCCAGAACTTGATGGTGTTGAAGTAGGACGCCGGCGCGTTCGCGTGATACTGAGCGCAGGACCCGGCCTGCAGCTTCTCCATCTCGTCGCAGGCCTTGCTGTTCACCGGTGTTTCGCCGAAGAATATCGCCTGTTGCGCCTGGACGTGCGGCGTGCTGATCCATTTGTACCACTGGTAGGCGCAGTTGGGATGGGGCGCTTTGGTCCCGAGCATCCAGGTGTCGGCCCAGCCGGTCGCGCCCTCGGCCGGGATGGTATCGGCGACGGGAACGCTGGCTGCCTGCAGGGTGTTCGTCTGGTACGGCCAGGCGGCTCCGATCACGACATCGTGGTTCGTAAACAGCGAGATTTCCTGTGAGGCGAGGTCCCAGTATTTCTTGATCAGTGGTCGCTGCTGCTTGAGCAGGTTGACCGCCGCGTCGAACTGCGACTGGGTCAGCTCGTAGGGGTCGGTGATACCCAGGTTGGATTTGGTCTTCATCAGGTAGAGGGCCGCATCGGCGATCTGGATTGGATTATTGGGGATCGTCACCTGACCCTTGTACTTGGAGTCATAGATCGTGCTCCAGCTGCTGGGAGCGGATGGGAACTGGGTCTTGTTGTAAAGAAGAACGTTGGGTCCCCATTGCAGGGAGACGCCGTAGTGAATGCCATTGATGGTGTTGAACGACGGGGATTTGAACTGCGCTTGGAAATTGGTGTAATCCGGAACCAGGTTGACGTTGACGGGCTTGACGTCGCCGCCATAGATCAGCCGCAAATCGGCATCACCCGACGCCGACACCATGTCGTACTGGCCGCCGCCGCCGTTGGCCATCAGGGTCACCATCTCGTCGGATGAGCCTGCATACTTCGCATTGACCTGGCATCCAGTCTGCTGTTGGAAGGGCTGCACCCAATCTTTCTCCGCGTAGCCTTCCCAGGCGATCAAGTTCAACTGGCCCTCGCCGGTGCCGATCGACGTCGGCGGTTTCATCCCGGCGGTTGGTGGCTGCGAGGCGGCCGGCCCCGGGTTCGAGCTCGTGCCGCCACATGCGGCCAAGAGGAGGACCAGCGAGAGTCCCATCACCGTCTGGCGTGCCCCCGCCATCCTTTTCAAACGATCGCCCATATCGTTCCCACCTCCATCACGCGTTTCCTTGAAGTTCCGGTCGATCCGATTGTGGCGTCGAAATGTTAAAAACCTGCTCGGGCCGCCAGGCAAGCCGCACCCGCCGCCCGCGGAGGTCACTCGCGTGGGCCGCGCTTTCCGTGTTCTGCTGCACGACCAGCAGTCGGCCACCGCGGTCGAGCTGGACCGCATAGCGCGTCACCATGCCGGCGTAGATGACGTCCTGCACCAGGCCGTCCTCAACCTGACTGCCGATGTCCGGCGCCTCTTCGGGGCGGAGCAGCCGGATCCGTTCTGGCCGGATGACGAGGCGCAGTCCGTCCCGCTCGATCAGGTTGGAAACGCCGATGAAACCCGCCACGAACTCATTGGCCGGGTGTTCGTAGAGATCGACCGGTGATCCCAGCTGCTCGATGCGGCCACCGTTGAGAACGGCCACCCGGTCGCTCATCGTGAGCGCCTCATCCTGGTCGTGCGTGACATAGATAAAGGTGATGCTCAGCTCGCGCTGGATCCGCTTCAACTCCACCTGCATCTCGACCCGGAGCTTGAGATCGAGGGCGCCCAGGGGTTCGTCGAGGAGCAGAACCTGTGGCTGATTAACGATCGCCCGGGCCAGCGCGACCCGTTGCCGCTGACCGCCGGACAGCTGGTTCGGACGGCGGTAGCCGAGACCGGTAAGGCGCACCAGGGTGAGCCCCTCCGCGACTCGACGGCGGCGCTCCTCCCGTGGCAGATGCCGAACCTTGAGGCCGTACTCGACATTGGCGGCGACCGTCATGTGCGGGAAGAGAGCGTAATCCTGGAAAACCGTGTTGGTCGCTCGCGCGTACGGCGGCACCGTGGTCACATCCTTTCCGCCGAGTTCGATCCGGCCGGCATCGGGACGCTCGAATCCGGCGATCAGTCGGAGCAGCGTGGTCTTGCCCGAGCCGGATGGTCCCAGCAGCGTGAAGAACTCGCCTTCGGCAATGGCCAGGCTGACATCGTCGACCGCGAGCACGCGGCCATAGCGCTTTGAAACGCCCTCCAGGCGGAGGGCTGCGGGACGCACGTCCTCCCTCGGTGCCTCCGGGGTCGCCAGCGCTGCCCTCTCCCTCACCGGTCTAAACCGGTCCCTTGCGCATGTGCGAGAACTATAGAGCCAAGCCGAGGGCGCCTGCCGCGCCGACGAATTTCAAGATGCGCCCGGCAGCCGGTGACCGGGACCTCTATAAAGAGGGCATGGCCGTGACCCAACCGCTGGATGATCGTGTGCGCGAGGCGCTGACCCGCAGCCAGGTGATCGACATGACGACCACCGGACGAACGAGCGGGGAAGCACGCCGGGTCGAGATCGTCATGCATAACCTCGGCGGCCGCCTGTACATCAGTGGTATGCCGTTCCGGCAGCGGCGCAGCTGGCTGGCCAACATCGAGGCGAACCCGAAGATCACGA
The DNA here is from genome assembly GCA_005881175.1 of Chloroflexota bacterium. Lineage (GTDB taxonomy): Bacteria > Chloroflexota > Dormibacteria > CF-121 > CF-121 > CF-13. Next base: position 27,422 of record VBEN01000113.1, on the reverse strand, counting down.
TTCATCTCAAGCGAGGCCTGCGCGCCGATGTCCCGGCCATCGCCCGCGAGATCACCGACCCGACGGAGCGCCGTCAGATCCTCGAGCAGGTCGCTCGGGTCTGGAAGCGCACCGACGTCGAAACCATGATGAACTACAGCCCGCTCATCGAGGTAACCCTCGAGAGGGCGTAGGCCCGGGTTCAGCTGATGCTAACGATCGTCGCCTGCCGTTCCCCGGCTGGGGTCTTGAAAGTTACGGTGTCGCCAGCTCGACGATCGACCAGCGCGCCTCCCAGTGGCGCCGTCACCGACATCAGACCGCGTGCCATGTTGCCCTCCGTCGGACCGACGATCTCATAGGTGGCGTCGCCAAATTCATCTCGGACCACCACTCGCGAGCCGATCCCGACTATGCCACTCACGCCGGTCTCGTCCACGACATGCGCCCGCTTGAGGGTGTTTTCGATCGTCTGAACGCGACCATCGAGCATCCCGAGATGCTGGCGGGCATCGTGGTACGCGAAGTTCTCGCTCAAGTCGCCCTGGGAGCGCGCCGCGGCAACCTCCTCGACCATGGCGGGTCGGCGCGCGCGCAGGCCCTCCAGCTCGGCTTTCAGGGCCTCGAGGCCGGCCGCGGTTATCGGGATGGGGTCGTGCTTCTTCTGGGACATACGCGTCGCGGAATGCGCTGACTAGTCGATGGCGGTCATGACGTGCTTGATGTTCGTGTAGTCCTCCAGCGCGTACATTGAGAGGTCCTTGCCGTAGCCGCTGCGCTTATATCCGCCGTGCGGCATCTCGCTCACCAACGGGATATGCGTGTTGATCCAGACCGTACCGAATTGCAGCCGGCGGGCGGCATTCATCGCACGGCCAATGTCACGCGTCCAGACCGACGCGGCCAGACCGTAGTCGACGTCGTTTGCCCAGGCGATCGCTTCGTTGTCGTCCTTGAAGCGCTGCACCGTAACCACCGGGCCGAAGACCTCCTTCTGCACGATCTCCGAGTCTTGCTTGACGTCGGTGACCAGGCTTGGCTGATAGAAGTAGCCGCGCCCCGGAATCGGTGCCCCGCCGACCAGCACCTTCGCGCCGCGGTCCCGCGCCCGATCGACGAATCCCTCGACCCGCTCGAGCTGCTCCCTGGCCACCATCGGCCCCATCTCGATGCCGTCCTGGAGCGGGTTTCCGACCTTGACCGATTGGACACTCTTCGTCAGCGTTGACAACAGGTTGTCGTAGATCCGCGGACCGGCGATGACGCGGGTCGCCGCCGTGCAATCCTGACCGGAGTTGAAAAAGCCGGCGGTCTTGACCCAGCTGTTGACGGCGTCGAGGTCGGCGTCGTCGAAGACAACCACCGGGGCCTTGCCTCCCAGCTCGAGATGGACCCGCTTCAACGTCTGCGATGCGGCCTTCGCCACCTCCTTACCGGTGGCGACGTCACCGGTCAGCGACACCATGTCGACCCCGGGATGCCGCACGATACCGGCCCCCACCGGCTCTCCGTCGCCGGTGATGACGTTGAACACGCCCGGCGGGAAGATGTCCGCGGCCAGCTCGGCCAGCCGCAGGGCGGTCAGCGGCGTCCACTCGGACGGTTTCAGCACCACGCAGTTTCCGGCGGCCAGCGCCGGCCCCACCTTCCAGATCGCCATCATCAGTGGATAGTTCCAGGGCGCGATCGAGCCAACCACGCCGACCGGTTCCCGCCGGATCATGCTGGTGTAGCCGCGCATGTACTCGCCGGCGGCCTTGCCTTCGAGCAGACGCGCCGCCCCCGCGAAGAAGCGAAGGTGGTCGACGCAGGGGGGCAGTTCGTCGGAGAGGAAGAGGGCCCGCGGCTTACCCACGTTTGCCGACTCGAGGTTGGCCAGTTCCTCGCCGTCGGCGTTAACGGCTTCCGCCAGCTTCAGCAGCATCTCGCTGCGCTCCTTGGGAACCGTCTCGAACCACTCGACATAAGCCTTCCGCGCAGCCTTGACCGCGCGGTCGACGTCCGCCTCGGTGCCCTTGGGAACCTCGGCGATGGTCTCCCCGGTCGCCGGGTTGATGACCGGCTGGCCCTCGTTGCCCGAGCCCGCCACCCACTGTCCGCCGATGAACATCTCCCGCCGCTTGACTGCCGTGGCCATGTTCTGTGTCACCCTCCTCTGCGCAGCGAAGTGTCGCTGCGATCCTTAGGATATCTCCCGATGGGCGAGTGGCCAGGACCCAGGTCAAAAGACGTTCAGAAAGACCGAGAGCGCTACTTGCCCCGCGGCATGTCGTCCAGCATGCCGGTGTTTGCCGAGTCAGGTGACGGTGCCACCATCACCGACGTCGACGGGAACCAGTACATCGACTTCGCCACCGGTATCAGTGTCATGAACGTCGGGCACGGCCATCCTCGAGTCCTCAAAGCCATCCGGGATCAGTCCGAGCAGCTCGTTCATTCGGGTGGCCCGGTGATGATGCCGGAGGTCTACGTCCGCCTTGCCCGCCGGCTCTGCGAGATCACCCCGGGAGCATTTCCGAAGAAGACGCTGCTGCTCAACAGCGGCGCGGAGGCGGTGGAGAACGCCGTCAAGGTCGTGCGCCAGGCGACCGGGAGGCCGGCGATCATCAGCTTTCACAACAGCTTCCATGGCCGGACCTTGATGTCGATGACCCTCACCGGGAAGGTCTCGCCCTACCGGCAGAACTTTGGTCCCTACGCCCCGGAGGTGTACCAGGTGCCCTATCCGTACGAGTACCGGCGCCCCGCGGGGATGGTCGCCGAAAGCCTGGGCGGATCGTGCGTCGAGGCGGTGCGCCAGCTCTTCAAGACGACGGTCAGTGCCGACCGGGTGGCCGGCATCCTTGTCGAGCCCGTACAGGGTGAGGGTGGTTTCGTCGTGCCGCCACCGGACTTCTTGCCGGGGTTGAGGGCGCTCTGCACCGAATATCAGATTCCGCTGATCGCTGATGAGGTGCAGACCGGGCTGGGCCGGACTGGCACGATGTTCGCCGTCGAGCATTCCGGGATCGAGCCGGATCTCATCGTGCTGGCCAAGTCGCTCGGTGGAGGTCTGCCCCTGGCGGCGGTGGTGGGCCGCAGCGAGTTGATGGATGCCACCGATCCGGGCGGGCTCGGTGGGACGTTCGGCGGGAATCCGGTCGCTTGCGCAGCGGCCCTCGCCGTGATCGATGTGATGATCGATGAGAAGCTTCCGCAGCGCGGAGCGCGGCTTGGGGAACGCGCGCTGGCTCGCATGCGTGGATGGATGGACCGCTATTCGCAGATCGGTGACGTCCGTGGCGTCGGCGCCATGGTCGCCATGGAATTGGTCGCCGACCGGGCGACGCGTGAGCCCGCGGCGACCATGACCAACGAGGTGTTGCGCTATTGCCACACGCATGGCCTGGTGCTGTTGAAGGCCGGGCTTTACGACAATGTCATCCGCTTGTTGTTCCCGCTGACCGTGGGCGAGCAAGAACTTGACCGCGGTCTCGACATCCTCGAAGAAGCGCTGGGATCGGTAGCCGCGTAACCTCCCGCCAGGTCTGCCGTTGACCTGCTGAGCGCGCTCGACCAAGTTAAAGAGGGTGAGATGAATGATCAAACGACACGCCATATCGATCGCGCTTGCGCTGGGGGCCACGTTGCTCATGGCGGTCACCGCGTCCGCCAGCAGCACGTACACCGAGTGGATCAACGGCAGCGAACTGCCGAACGCGACCCCAACCGAAGGTCAGTTCGTTGGCGAAGCCACGGGGAGTTACAGCGGCGGCTGGTATATCGACGTAAAGCATCAGGATTTGAGTCATCACCCGGCGTACATCACCGGCGGCAGTTTCCGTCTCAATACAGTCATCAATAACTGGCCATCGACCATCAAGGGTGCTTTTGTTCAGTACGGGGGTACCGTCTCACAGCTCAGCGGTTTCAGTGGCTGTACCAACCAGCGGTACAGGGTAAATGGAGCACTGAGCGGTGTTGGCATCGGCGGCGGCAGCGGTACCGGATCTTTCAGTGCGACGCTGACCCACTATCGGGCGAACGTCTGGTGGGTTGGTTGCGTGGTCTACGCTGCGTCAGTCAGCGGAACCGTGTCGCTAACGTTCTAGATCATCCGGCATCATTACAGGCGGCGGTTTAGGCCGCCGCCTGTAAACTTTCCGAGCCCGGATGGCCAGCATCAGCACAACCTTCTCGATTCGCCCCGTGCGTCGTGAGGAGCTTGAGGCGTGGGTCGATCTTGCCAACCAGAGCCGGTACTGGCAGGACGATGCGGCGGGGACCGTCTTCGACGACAGCCTGAGGCCTGCGGAAGAGCCATTGCTGAGGCTCGCCGCCTGGGCGCCTGACGGAACGCTTGCCGGAGTCGCGCAAGCCGTGCTGGGCGAGGACGGCTCGCGACTCAAGGACCGGGCCCAGGGGCTGGTCGGCGTCGCCGTCCCCTATCGACGCCAGGGCCTGGGCGGGCGGCTCGCCCAGGAGCTCGAGCGCTTTGCTGCCGACAACCAGGTCAAGTGGCTGGAGATCGATGTCAGGGAAAGCAATCTCGCCGGTGCCGAACCGTTCCTCAGCGCCCGCGGCTTCATCGAGCTCGAACGCTATCGGACGTCGGTCCAGCAGCCGGCGCGTGTCGACCTCCGCGACCTCGATCGGCGGCGAAGCCAGCTGCGTGGTGACGGCATCGAGACGACCGCCTTTGCGGCGATCGACTCGCCGCGGGCGCGCGAAGACCTCTACCGAGCCACGATGTCGATCTGGCGGGACATGCCGCACGAGCCACACGTGGAATGGGAGGATCCGCCGATCGCAACGTTCCTGAAAAGCATCTTCGAGGGCCCATCCGTGCTGCTGGACAGCTACTTCGTGGCGCTGGACGGGGACCACATCGTCGGCCTGTCATACCTGGTCCGGCGGCCCGACGGCGATGCGGAAGTGGGCGACACCGGGGTGCTGCGCAGCCACCGACGGCGGGGCATCGCCCGCACCTTGAAGATGATGGTCACGCGGCATGCCACCGAGCGTGGAATCAAACGCGTGCACACCGACAACCGCGCCGACAACGCTGGCATGCTGGCGATCAACCGCGAACTTGGCTTCGTTCCGGGAGAGCAGGTCATCATTTTCGAGAAGACATTGCGATCGGAGGCCTGAAAGATCGAGGACGCCCGGCGATAATGTTGCAGGCATGAGCGCGATCACCCAAGCCGAAGAGGCAAATCTGCAACTCGATACCCAGGGCTTCGCCATCGTCGTCGACGGGTTGCGAAAGCGATATGGAAATCTTGTCGCGGTCGATGGCATATCGTTCCGGGTGAAGGAGCGCGAGATCTTCGGCCTGCTGGGACCGAACGGGGCCGGCAAGACCACCACCGTCGAAATTCTCGAGGGTCTGCGCCAGGCCGATGCTGGTCGCGCCGTCGTCGCGGGGATCGACGTCTTCAAGGCGCCGCAGAAGGTGAAGAGCCGGATTGGCGTCCAGCTGCAGGCCTCGGCCTTCTTCGATTACCTCACCCTGGTCGAGCTGATCGAGATGTTCGCGGCGCTTTACGAACGGCCCATCGACGCTCGTGTCCTGCTGACCCGCGTTGGCCTGGAGGACAAGGCGAGCAGTCGTGTCAAGACACTATCGGGCGGCCAGAAGCAACGCTTCTCGATTGCGACGGCGCTGGTCAACGAACCGCGGGTGCTGTTTCTGGACGAGCCCACCACCGGACTGGATCCACAGGCCCGCCGGAACCTCTGGGAGCTGGCCCAGGCCATCCGCCAAGATGGACGGACCATCGTCCTGACCACCCACTATATGGACGAAGCGGAAACCCTGTGTGATCGGGTGGCCGTCATGGATCGCGGCAAGATTATCGCCATGGACACGCCGGCGACCCTGGTCGGCAATCTGCTGGCCAAGGGTTTTCGCCGCCGCCAGGTCGAGCGGGAGGCGAACCTGGAGGATGTCTTCCTCGACCTCACCGGCCACGAGCTGCGTGAGGGATAGCATGCGAAACCCGCTCGCCGTGCTGACGATCACCGCCTTCAAGATGTATCTGCGGAATCGGCAGGTGATCTTCTTCAATCTCTTCTTTCCGGTGATGATCGTCGTCATCTTCGGCTTGATCAATGGCAACGGCAACGTTTCCGTGAGCATGGGCGTCGTCGACAACGCGCACAACCCGGTGAGTCAGATCGTCCTGACCCAACTTCGGCAGATCAAGGCCGTGAAGTTGACCACGGGAAGCTTAGACAGCGAGCGCGCCGCTCTGGAGAAAGGCGATCGCGACGTGGTGGTGGTGTTGCCGGCATCGCTTGGCCAGGGGCCGGTCGCCCTGCCCGCCTTTTACAACGCTGGCAAGCCCCAGGAGTCAAGCGCAGCGCTGGCGATCATGACTCGATTCGTCGACGAGGCGTCGTTTCAGTATGCGCACATCCAGCCGAGCTTCACCCTGAACGCGCAGCCGGTCAACAGCCGAAACCTGTCCTATATCGACTTCCTCGTGCCCGGCGTCATCGCCATGTCGATCATGCAAACGGGCTTGTTCAGCGTGGCCTTCTCGTTCGTCGCCTATAAACAGCAGGGGATATTGCGACGGCTGATGGCCACGCCGATGCGCGTTCCGGACTTTCTCATGTCCCGGATCGTGACCTATCTGGTGATGGCGGTGGTGCAGATGGCGATCCTGATCGTGCTCGGCCTGCTGCTCTATCACCTGCATTTCATCGGCAACATTGCATACCTGATCATCGTCGGCTTCATTGGCGCCGCCATCTTCATGGCGGTCGGCTTCACTATCTCGGGGTTTGCCAGGGACGAGGGTGCCGTCGCGGCGATTGCCAACTTGATCTCGTTTCCAATGATGTTCCTCTCCGGAGTCTTCTTCTCGCTGTCCAATGAACCCGGCTGGTTGCAGCCCATCACGAAGGTCTTGCCGCTGACCTTCCTCGCGAACGCCCTTCGGAGCATCAGCCTCGACGGCGCCAGCCTGTGGGCGGTCCGAGGCGAGCTGCTCGGTCTGGCCGTCTGGTTGGCGATTGCCCTTGTGCTGGCCATCCGGTTGTTCAAATGGGAGGTTGCCTGATGGCGGTCGAACTCAGTCCGAAGATGCAGGAATTCACCCAGGAGGTCTATCCGGCCATCATCGGGACAAACCGCAAGGACGGCAGCGTCCAGATCAATCCCGTCTGGTTCGAATTCCAGGACGGGTCATTCTGGATCAACGGGGGCACGAACCGAGGGTGGTTCAAGCATTTGCAGCGCGACCCGCGCATCACCCTGCTGCTGATCGACCCGAAGAACATGTTTCGCTGGGCCCAGGTCCAGGGCCGCATGGTCGACTGGGCCGAAGATCCCGGTGGCGAGCACATCAATCATCTCTCCCATCGCTACACCGGCCGCGACTACCAGAATCCGCGCACCGGCCGCATCAAGATCCAGATTCAGCCGGAGCGAATCAAGGGGTCCATCGATGGCTGGGGGCGCTGACGCGGTCGCGACCCTCAACCCGGCGGTTCGGGCGCTCGTGGGGCAACCGATCCTGACCGTGGTCGGGACCAAGCGCGGCGACGGGTCGCTCCAGCTGAATCCAGCCTGGTTTGAGTTCGCCGATGGCTACTTCTGGTTGAACAGCAACCGCTGGCGCACCTGGCCGAAGAACGTCCAGCGGGACGGTGATATCACGCTGGCCTTCATCGATGCCAGTGAGCCGTTTCGGTGGGCCTCGATCCGGGGACGGCTGGCCGATGTGATCCCCGATCCCAACCATGAGTTCATCGATGGGCTGGCCCGGCGCTACACCGGACGCGCGTTCCGCGAGCTCCGGCCGGGCGAAGAGCGCATCACCCTCAAGATCGAACCGGTCAGCGTGACCGGCGAAATGATCTAGATCACTTTCCTCCCTTCGTAATCGCCTCCCAGATCCGAAGGGGTGTAAGCGGCATATCGAGCTGGCGGATGCCCAATGGGCGCAGCGCGTCCAGCACGGCATTCGCGACGGCGGGCGTCGATCCGGTCGTCCCGCCTTCGCCGATCCCCTTGACGCCCATCGGATTGTGCGGGGTCGGCGTTTCGGTGCGGTCGGTTTCGAAGGTGGGCAGGTCGGCGGCGGTGGGGAGGAGGTAGGTGGTGAGGTTGCCGGTCAGCAACTGGCCGTCCTGGTCGTAGACGACGCCTTCATAGAGCGCCTGGGCAAGACCCTGGGCGATGGCGCCGTGGAGCTGACCATCGACGATCATCGGGTTGATTACCGGCCCGCAATCGTCCACGGCAACGTAACGGAGGACCTTGACCGCGCCAGTCTCCCGGTCGACTTCGACGTAGGCCAGGTGCGCGCCGAAGGGAAAGACCGTATCCGGTGGGTCGAAGCTCGCCTTCACAGCGAGCTCATCCGTTCTGCCCGCGCCGGCGGCCCATTCGGCGACATCCTTGAGGGCCATGAAACGGGACGGAACGCCGCGTACGTGCAGCCGCCCGTCGGTCACCACGATATCGGCGGTCGCCGCCTCGAAGGCAGCGGCCGCGAGCGCCCGTACCTTTCGCTTGAGGCGGACGGCCCCCTCGTGAACCGCCGCTCCCGAAATTGCGGCGCTGCGGCTGCCGAAGGTGCCGACGGCATAGGCCGGTTGGTCCGTATCGCCGTAAAGCACCCGGACCTGCTCGAAAGCCACGCCGAACGCATCGGCGGCAAGCTGGGCCCAGGTGGTCTGGTGACCCTGGCCATGGGGGGTTGACCCGGTGATCACCGTGACCGTTCCGTCGAGTTCGAGCCGGGCGGTGGCCCGATCCTCCGCGAATCCGGCGGCCTCCTCGACATAGGTCGAGATGCCGATGCCCTGCAGGCGTCCCTGCTCTCGCGCCGTCGCCTGCGCGCGACGCAGTCCCGGGTAGTCCGCGAGATCGATCAGCCGCTGCAGGCTCGCCTGGTAGTTGCCGCTGTCGTAGGTGCTGCCTGCGGCGTTTGTGTACGGGAAGTCCGACGGGCGAACGAAATTGCGGAGCCGCACCTCCACAGGGTCCAGGTCGAGCTCTCCGGCGAGCCGGTCCATCATGCGCTCGATCAGGAAGGCGGCTTCGGGACGGCCGGCGCCTCGATAGGGGCCAGTGGGCGTCGCGTTCGTGTACACGGCGAGCAGGGTGTTCTGGGAGGCGGGAATGCGGTAGCAGCCCGTCTGCAGTTCCGCCACCACCGTGGGAACGAAGGCGCTGTACGGCTCCAGGTGGGCGCCCATGTCCGCCATCACCCTGGACCGCACCGCAAGCACGGTGCCATCGCGTTGCGCCGCCAGTTCGACGTCCTGCACCTGTCCCCGCCCGTGCCAGGTCCCGGCACAATTTTCGGACCGTTCCTCGATCCACTTGACCGGGCGGCCAAGCCGGGTGGCGGCGGCCGCCACGGCGATCTCTTCCCCCACGCATCCGCCCTTGCTGCCGAAGCCGCCGCCCACATCCTCGACGATCACGCGCAGGTCGGCCTCGTCGATTCCGAGGCTGGCGGCGATGGCTTCGCGAACGCCATAGGCCGACTGGGATGAGAGCTCGATCGTCAGCCGCCCGTTGTCCAGCCAGGCGAGCACACCGCGCGGCTCGAGGGCACTCGGGATCAGCCGCTGGTTGACGAGTCGCTCCTTGACGATCACCTCGGCGCGGTCGAATGCCCGCTTCACCTGTCCGTGCTTGGACTCCTTACCGAAGGCGAGGTTGGTGCCGAAGTCCGGATAGAGCAGGGCCGCATTCTTGGCCAGCGCTTGCTCCATGTCCGTCACCACGGGGAGCGGGTCTAGCTCGAGCTCGATCAGCTCCAGGGCACGACGGCGAGGACGCGCCGCTCTGGCAGCGGCCGATCATGAACGGGTGCCTCGATCTCCAATGGCTCCAGGTCTTCAAAGTCAGCGGCCGACCAGACGGCCACTACGCCCGGCGCATTCCTCGCAGCATCGAGATTGAGGCCGGCAATGGTCGCGTGAGCCAGGTGACTTCGCAGGAAGACGGCGTGCAGGCAACCTGCCGGTTGGACGTCATCGACATAGCGTCCCGCGCCGCGAATCAGACGCGGGTCCTCGACGCGACGAACGGAGGCACCGAAGACGGGGGGCGTCACTTCGACGAGTGTATCCTCGCCGTGAATGGGCAGGGTTGACGGATCGATGCCCAGCCTTCTTCCCGAGAACAGCTGGCGCGCCGATCCTACGCTGCGCGCGGTGCTCGAGTCGTGGTTGCGGCCACAGACGCTCGCTTGGGCGGAGCCGGCGCTTATCGAAATGGGTCGCGCGGCGGTCGATGAGCTCCCGGCCTGGGGCGATGCCTGCGAGCGACAGCCGGCGGCCCTGCGGGCCTTTGACGGCTGGGGCGACCGCATCGACGAGGTGATCTATCCACCGGCGTGGCGCGAGCTGGCGGCGGTTGCTGCGCAGACCGGTTTGGTCGCCGTCCCCTTCGAAACGCAGACGCTGGCTCGCGCCGGCGCGGAGGCGCGGCTGGTGCAGGCGGCTCTCTGTTACCTCTTTGCACCGTCGACCGCAACCTATCTATGTCCCGTGGCCATGACCGACGGCGCCGCCCGGGTGCTCGCCGACGTCGCTGGGGGAGCAGCGAACGAGGTGTTGCGCCATCTCATCTCCCGCGATCCTGCCATGGCATGGACCTCCGGACAGTGGATGACCGAGCGGCAGGGCGGGTCCGATGTCGGGCGCAACGCCGTCGTTGCCAAACGCGAGGGCGACCACTGGCGCCTGTTCGGCCAGAAGTTCTTCTGTTCGAACATCGGCTGCGAGGTGGCCCTCGCGCTGGCGCGTCCGGAGCACGCTCCCGCCGGCACGCGAGGCCTCGCGCTGTTCCTGGTGCCGCGTGACCGCCCCGACGGTCGCCGGAACAGCTACCGGATCGACCGCTTGAAGGACAAACTGGGCACCCGAGCCATGGCCACCGGCGAAGTCACGCTCGACGGCGCGTATGCCGAGCTGGTGGGCGAGGCCGAGCGCGGCTTTGCCCAGATGACCGCCATGTTGAACATCACGCGCCTGCACAACGCCGTCACCGCCGCCGCCACCATGCGACGCGCCTGCATGCTGGCATCGGCGTATGCGGCCCAGCGCGAGGCGTTCGATCGGAAGCTCAATCAGCACCCGCTGCACCAGGAGGTCCTGGAGACGATCGCGGGACAGGCCGATGGCGCCCTCTACCTCACGATGCGGATGGCGCAGCTGTTGGGACGGATCGAGACCAAAGAGGCGACCAGCGGCGAGGCGGCGCTGTTCCGGCTGGGGATCGCGCTGACCAAGCTGTACACGGCGAAGCAGGCCGTGGCCGTCGTGTCGGAAGCGCTGGAGTGCTTCGGCGGCCAGGGCTACATGGAAGACACCGGCCTACCCAGGTTGCTGCGCGACGCTCAGGTGCTCCCCATCTGGGAAGGGACGACCAACGTCCTGGCGCTCGACGGGCTGCGCGTCCTGCGACGGGCCGATACGCTGGACTGCCTCGCCGCGGAGCTCGAGCGGCTGGACGCTCCGGAGCGGCGTCCCGCGCTGGATGCGGCCCACCGCGCGGTCAGGGCCGACACCGACTCGGCTGAACGCGCCGCTCGGCAGGTGGCGTTCGCGCTAACTGAAGCCTGGATGAGCGGTCTCCTTCAGGCGTCGGGAACGTCAGTCAGGCTGCCAGGTATCGGGCTGCGGCCGCGGTGACGACACGGGCCGCCTGGATGATGTCGTCCACCGCGATCCACTCATCGGTCGAATGCGCCTGCCGGATGTCGCCGGGGCCGTAGAGGATAGCCGGCGTTTCCGCCTCGTGCACGAGTAGTCGCATGTCCGAGCCGTATGGCGCTCCCTCCAGTTCCGGAGCGACGCCGAATTCATCGGTATGCGCCGCACGGAGTGCCCGGAACGCCGGTTGCTCGGGATCGACTTCGACGGCATCGAACTGACCGCCATACCACTCGACCCGCGGCGGATGATCGGCCAGCCATGAGTCCCGCTGGGCGGCGTCGGCGAGCGCGGCCGCGAATAAGCCTCGGACCTCGGACGAGGTCATGCCGACCGGTACACCCACGCGGCCCTCACACTCGAGCTCGTCAGGCACGGTCGATGACCAGCTGCCGGCGCGAACCCGACCAATGCTCAGGGCGTAGGCAATCGGGTAGTGGCTGAACAGCGGATGCACGTTCTGGTTGAGGGAGCGCTCGAGCTGCCGGAGCCGCGCCTCGACCAGCGCAAATTTCTCGATGGCGCTGATGCCCTCATAGCGCACCGAGGCATGCGCGGAGCGTCCCCTGATCCGCAGCCGAAACGACAGCGCGCCGGCTTGCGCGGGGATGACCCGCAACCGGGTCGGCTCCAGCACGAAGGCCGCGTCGGCACGGTAGCCGCGCTGCGCCATCGCGAAGCTGCCGATGCCGCCGTCCTCTTCGCCCACCACGCTCTGCACCACCAGGCGTCCGCGAAGTGGAAGCCCGCTCTTCTTCAGGGCCGCTCCGGCGCTGATGGCAATCGCAAGGCCGGCCTTCATGTCACAAGCGCCACGACCATAGAGTCGGCCGGCATGGATATGGGCCGACCAGGGTGAGGCGTGCCAGGCCTGGCGGTCGCCCGGGGGAACAACGTCGACGTGGCCATTGAGAATAAGGGACCGCTCACCCTTTTCCCCGAGCAGGCCGGCGACCAGGACCGCCTCCGTGCGCTCGACTTCCATCCCGGGAAAGCGAGGATGCCCTTTCAGCAGGGAGACATCGGCCTCGAACTGATCCACCTCGAGGCCGCCCTCCTCGAGCGCAAGAGCGACCAGGTCCTGGGCGACGCGCTCGTCACCGGTTACCGAGGGGACGCGGATTAGATCCTGGGCAAGGCGGATGCACGCGCCGGTATCAAGCGCCTGAATCACCCGGCCTTCGGCGTGTTCGCCGATCATCCCTGCGGGCCTCTACAAGTGTGGGAACTGCTGCTGGCCGAGGTAGACGAGGTACTCCGGCACGTTCAACAAGTTGCTCAGGCTCGACACGAAGTTCCAGAAGGTTGCGCTGACCGGTCCGCCCTGCCAGAGGAGATAGAACAGCAGCAGCAGGGGAAGCATGCCGAGGCGGCTGGCGAGCACCCGCAGCTCAACCGAGAGCCAGGGCGAGATGATGCCGAACCCGTCGAAGGGCGGGATGGGGATCAGGTTCAGGACCAGGGCGGTGAACTGCAAGAACACGAGGAAGGCCAGCGCAGCCCAGAAGTGGATATCGCCGAAAGGTGGTTGGCCCTGGAAAACAAGGAAGGGCCAGCCGAGCAAAATCGCGAAGAGCAGATTGCCGACAGGACCAGCCGCCGAGGCGAAGCTGCGCCATCGATCGCTTCGGATCGCGCGCTCGTTCAGGTAGACGGCGCCGCCGGGCAGGCCGATGCCGCCGATGAGGAGAAAGACGATTGGCAGGGCGATGCTCAATACGGGATGTGTGTACTTCAGCGGGTTGAGCGACAGGTAGCCGGCAGCGGCGACCGAACGATCCCCGCCGATGTACGCGATGAGCGCGTGTCCGAACTCGTGGATGCAGAGCGACGTGATCCAGCCGCCAATCACGAGCAGCACGCTGAACAGCAGCGTCAGCCCCGGGGCCACCCCGGACCAGAGACCTACGCCGCCGACGATGGCGGCGCCGACCGGGATCGCGAAGACTGGGCTGACACGACGGGCACCGGTGAGTGAAGGCAGGGGTGGCCGGCGGGCAGCCTTTGGAGCCGACTCTGGAGCGGTCAGATACTGGCGGATGGCATAGATCGAGAGCCCCGCGGCTTCCAGCCGGTCGGCCGTCTGCGCCGAATCCCTGTAGAGCAGGGCTAAGAGCAGGTGGGCGGGGTCAACCTGGTAGTGGCCCATTTGCTCGGCCTCGCGATGCGCGTTATTGAGAAGGTATCGCGTCGTGGGGCCGATCGGGGCCGGGGCGGCGGGCAATGCGGGATCCAGCTCGGGCCATTGACGCAGCGCGCCGGTGTTGACGTTGAGCGCGGTCAGCGCCCGGTGGCCGGCGTTCTTGGGTAACAACACCATCGCCTCCAGGAGGTGAACCGGATCGGTCCGCGATGCGCCGCGCATGGTGGCAAGCCGCTGTCCAAGCTCCACCACCTCGCGCGCTGGCCCAGTGAGCGGGATGTCATGCGTGATCTGCTTGAGGGTCCAGGTCTCAGCAGCCCCTTCGCCTGAGGGTTGGGGCGTTAAGGCCACGATGCCTGGAGCGTTACGTCGGGACGAACCCGTCCAGTCCGCGCCGACCTCACGTTTTGACCGTGCCGATACGCATTCGGAGGCGACCCTCGATCTGGCCGAGCAGCCAGGCAGCGAACTGCTCATGCGACGGGTGTTGTTCCTTGACCACTTCCAGCATCTCATCATGGATGTGGGTCAGCAGCTTCAGGAACTCGCTGTCGTCCATTCCCCACCTCCTGATCGGGCACGTGATCGCAGCGGCCGGTTGGGGCAAATTGTAGACGGCTATGGGCAACAAAAAAAGCGGCCGGACGGGCCGCTTTTCCTTCAAATGTCTCGCTCAGACGTCGTGGTGCTCGACCTCGGTGACGTCGGTGGTGTGATGGTGGTGGCGCGTCCCGCCGTACATGCCGCCGGCCACGAGGTTATAGATCACCCCGGCGATGGCCAGGACCAGGAGCAGGAAGATCAGGGACCCGCCCACCTGGAACGACCAGCCGAGCAGCCCGCTGACGGGCTTCCAAACAGCTTATAGTAACGATATCATATCTCATGGGTCGAATATGAACAGGAATGGCTATGGCGCTAGCCGTTGAGCAGCCCTGGCAACCGTCGCCCTCGGTGGATGCCGCGGAGTTGCTCGACCCGATCGAGTCGGCGCGAGCGGCGGGCCTCCGCTATGTCTCGGATCTGAGCCCTGGGCTCCGTCGCAAGCGGGCCGGAAAGGGCTTCACCTACAGCGCGAGCAACGGAAGCGCGATCCGTAACTCGGAGACGGTCAGGCGAATCAAAGGCCTAGCCATCCCGCCGGCGTGGACCGACGTCTGGATCTGCCCCGACCCGCGCGGCCATCTCCAGGCGACCGGGCGTGATGCTCGGGGGCGCAAGCAGTATCGCTATCACGCGCGCTGGCGCGAGGTCCGCGACGCGGTCAAGTACGACCGGATGCTGGCCTTCGCCGCCGCCCTGCCAAAGATCCGCGAGCAAACGGACCACGACCTGGAACGGCCCGGGATGCCGTTGGAGAAGGTGCTGGCCGCGGTCGTCCGCCTCCTCGAGGAGACGCGAATCCGCGTCGGCAACGAGGAGTATCGAAAAGAGAACGGCTCGTTCGGACTGACCACCCTGCGAAACCGCCATGTCGAGGTGATCGGGTCGGACGTCCACTTCAGCTTTCGTGGCAAAAGCGGCAAGCTCCATCGGGTCGACCTGCAGGACCGGCGACTGGCGCGAATCATCAAGCGATTCCTCGAAATCCCCGGGCAGGAGCTATTCCAGTTTCTGGACGAGCGTGGAGAAGCCAGGCCCATCGACTCCGCCGACGTCAATGCCTACCTGCGCGACATCAGCGGCGAGGACTTCACCGCGAAGGACTTCCGCACCTGGGCCGGCACCATCCTGGCGGCCCGGTTCCTGCGCGAGACGATCGCCCGGCCCAACACTCGTGGCGCAAAGAAGCAACTGGTCCGCGCGATTGCGCGGGTGGCCGACGAGCTGGGCAACACTCCGGCGGTGTGTAAGAAGGGCTACATCCATCCCGCCGTCATTGCCGCCTACCTCGCCGGCGGCCTGAAGCCGATCAAAGAACTAACCTAGTGGGCGCTCAGCAGAAGATAGGTCGCGATCGATAGGCCCACGAACAGCGCGATGATACCGATCGCCGCCAGCGCGGGAAGGGCGGCCCCGCCATTGTCCTCCAAGAGGATTCATCCTGACCGGTCGCTCTGAAACCCACGTGAGGAAACCGTATGAATTCGCTAAGGGTTTCGGTTCTAAGTTAGGCCAAGGCCGCGCGGCGGTTAGATCGCCGGTTGGGTGTCGGGCTCCTGCCGCCGTCGGAGGGCCACGATGGTCACCGCCAGGATCCATACGTAAAACGCCAGGATGGCGGCTGAAGCGGCCAAGGGGATCAGCATCAATATCCCTACCGCGGCCGCGGACCATGACAGCCAGCGTGGCAACGTGTGGCCAACACTGGTCAAAACGGCGACTCCGAGTGCGAAAAAGCCGTAGAAGAACAGGGTCGCATTGAACGTGTCCTGCGCCACTACGCGAACCGCGTAGAGCGGACCGCTCTCCACGCCGGCTCGGCCAGCATCCAGGACTGCCGTCCAAACCCCGTTAATCAGGAGCGCCGAGCCAGTAGCGAGCACCGCCGAACCCATGGCGACGTCGGCAGGCCAGCGAGGAACACCGGGCCGCCGGTGCGTTCGCAGGAGCCAGGCTGCGAAGACCAGGAAGAGCATAAAAGCGAAGCCTTCGAGCCAGATTCCAATTGCGAAGCGGGTCGGGTCGGTGGTCGCGATCCACTTCCTGACCGCGTCCCGCGAGTTGGCGGGATAGCCATGGATCACCAGGCCCGCTATCGACAGCACGACAAACAAGATACCCGCCACCGGGCCTGCGCGCAGCAACACCGTTGAACCCACGGCGCGACAAACATACCACCAGAATGTGAGGTCTCGATGCTATTCGGAATCGACCGAAACCTAATACCAGTAGTTCGAGCCTTCGGCGGAGCCGGCTGGCGCTGCCGTGTCGCGAAGCAGGCCCTTTGGCCCGGCCAGGATCCGGACCGCTTGCTCGACGCGGGCAATGAAGATGTCGTAGTCCTCACCCGGTTGCGGAGTCAACGGGTCGCCGAAGGTGATGCGGGCGTCATGCCGGCGGGGAATCCGGCGAAAACGCGGGAAGACTTCATAGAGACCATCGACGTAGGCCGGTACGATCGGCACGCCGGCATCGATGGCCAGGATGGCGGCGCCTTTCTTGAAGGTACCGATGTTGCCGGTGCGCGACAGCGTTCCCTCGGGGAAGATCACGACCGACCAGCCATGGCCGAGATGCTCCTTGAGGCGGTCGAGCGCAGGCCGGGCGCCGCCCGACCGCGGGATGGGGAAGGTGTTGATCAACAGCTCGGTCAGCATCGCTTCCCACTTGCGCTTGAAGATGGAGTCGGCTGCGGCCACCACAAACGCCCGGAAACGGAAGCGACTCGGCAGTGCCTGCAGCATCACTACGGCGTCAAGGGCGCTGCTGTGGTTGGAAACGAAGATGGCGCCTCCCTTGATCGCTTTGACCCGATACCGGTCGATCACGGTCAGCGGCGAGAAGGCGCCCATCAACGGGAAGATGATGAAGGTCTGCAAGATGGCCCGGGCGCCGCGGACGGTCCGGGCACGTGGCCAGGACGGAGGCTTGACCGGCGGCTGGCTGGTCGTCTCCACCTTTCTCCCATCCGGTGGGCGGCCCGCTAAAGTTAGGTGCGGGTGCCGATGCCGGAACACCGCAAGCGTATCTGATGGCTCAACCACTTCAAGCGACAGAAAACGTGTCGGCGGAGATCAGTCGCAACCTGGCCCTCGAACTGGTACGGGTCACCGAGGCTGGCGCGCTCGCCAGCGCTCGCTGGATGGGTCGTGGCGATAAGAACACGGCCGATGGTGCCGCCGTTGATGCCATGCGGCGGGCGCTTGGCAGGATCCCAATGGACGGTGTGGTCGTCATCGGCGAGGGCGAGAAGGACGAGGCCCCCATGCTTTACATCGGCGAAAAGATCGGGAGCGGCGATCCTCCCCAGGTCGACGTCGCCGTCGACCCGATCGACGGCACCACCTTGCTGTCGAAAGGACTTCCGAACGCGATCTCGGTCGTCGCCATGGCAGCCGGGCGGGGATCCCTCTACGACGCCAAGCACGTCGCCTACATGCATAAGATTGCGACCGGCTCCGACGCGGCCGGCACGCTGAACATCGAGGATCCCCTCGCCGCCAACCTCCAGCGGGTCGCCCGGGCCAAGCGGATGCGGGTGAGCAACCTGACTGTCGTCATCCTCGACCGGCCTCGACACGAGGACCTGATCAAGGAGGTCCGCGAAACCGGGGCACGCATCAAGCTCATCAGCGACGGTGATGTGGCCGGCGCCATGATGACGGCCATCGAGGGCAGCGGACTCGACCTGCTTCTCGGAATCGGGGGATCGCCCGAGGCGGTGCTGGCGGCTGCGGCGCTCAAATGCCTCGGTGGAGAGATTCAATGCAAGCTCTATGCCCGCAACCCTGAAGAAAAGGAAAAGGCGGAGGCTTCCGGCGCCGACTTCGATCGGGTGCTCGGCATCGATGACCTGGTCCGCAGCGACGATGTCTTCTTCGCTGCCACCGGCGTCACCGATGGGGAGGTCCTGCAGGGCGTGAAGTATCACATGAACTGGGCGGAAACCGAATCGCTTGTTACGCGCAGCCGCTCAGGCACGCTGCGCCGCATCTACGCGCGCCATCATTGGGGCTACAAGCAGCGGGAGTGGCTCGGCCAGCCGGAAGAGGGCTAACCGAGGTTTTCCCGACGCCGCCAGCGATATAGAACGTAAGGGCCCAGGCTCAGAAAGCCACCGGTGATGGCGGCGTGGACCAGGGTGGGGGCGAGCAGCGATGGGGGAGAGGGCTGCCAGAGGTAGATCAGGCCCAGACCGAGGCCGGCCGCCGTCGCGCCCACGACCGGACGCCAGCCCCAGCGGTCGAGGAAGTGATAGGCGCCGAAGATCGCGGTGGCCATGATCACGGCGATCGCCGGCGCGTGCCACCAGCGGCTCAGCGTGCCCTGCAAAAAGCCGCGAAAGAACCACTCTTCGATCGGGGCGTTGAGCGCCAGGTAGTAGACACTTTGCACGATCAGGTCCGGCGTGGTGGGGACGAACCAGCGCCCGCTGCGCCGCGCGAGGTAGTTGGCAAAGGCGGCGGCGATGGCAAAGCCGGTGAGCCCCAGGGGGACCGAAATCAGCACGTCGCGAAGCGGATGCCGAAGGCTCAGCCCGAAGCTCGCCAGCGGCGTGCCGGTGAACCAGCTGAAGACCAGCGGTGCAACCGCCAGCGGAATCAGCCGAATCAGAATGTCCAGCCGCATCCACGCCCAGCTCTGGACGACGGTTGTGCGGTGGAGCGTCCCAGGCGCGCTCACACGCGATCGGCGCTCAGTCGGTGTGCTCGATGACGTACTGGATCGCTTCGCGCTTTGCCATGACTGGCTGGATTAAGTCTTTGACGTCCCCGCGAGGAAAAGGTAACGGAGGAGCGTTCGACCGAGGCTCATCATTTTCGAGCTTACCCCATCACCTGCTGTTCGGCTGGTCGGGTGGCGGTGGCTGCCGATCGCGCGGAGCCGCGCACCATCGAGGTCATGGCGGCGAGCAGGGCAACAACCCCCGCCGTCAGGAAGCCGTCCTGATACGCGACGAGCGTCGCCGCGGTGGGGCTGAGGTGATCGGCCAGGTGGACCGGCAGGCGCAGCGCGATCACCGCGGCCGCCGTGGCCGTGCCCAGCGCCATGCCCAGGTTTCGGCTGGTCGCGAGCAGCCCGGCCGCCGTGCCCACCCGCCCCGGGCGAACCGCTCCCATCACGGCGCTGTTGTTCGGTGAGGTGAAGAGACCGGTGCCCACGCCGTTGATCAACAACGGCGGCACCAGGTCCGCATAACTCGGATGGAGGCCCAGCCGGCTGAGCCAGTAGAAGCTGCCGGCGACCAGCAACATGCCGCCCGCCGTCAACAGCCGCGACCCGATCCGGTCGGATAGCCAACCACTGATCGGCGCGAACACGACCATGGCAATCGGCACCGGCGTCAGAAGGATGCCGGCATGAAAGTAGTCGAAGCCGAGCCCATGGATGAGATAGAAGGGCACGAGCAGGTTGAGCATGAAGATCGCCAGGTAGGCGAGCACGCTGCTGGCCAGAGCGGCCGAGAACAGCCGGTCGGCGAACATGCTGAGGTCAACTATCGGCGCCGCGGCCCGCCGCTCCCAGCGTTGGAACCCCAGGGCGAGCCCGGCGCAGGCGATCAGCAGTCCGATGGTTGCGGGCGAAGAAAGACCCCAGGTTGGTCCCTGGCTCAGGACCAGGAGCAGGCAGAGGAGCGCGAGCGAGCCGAGGAGCGCGCCGATGAGGTCGAATCGGGGGCGATTCCGAGTGGCCGGCACTTCCCGGTCATCCAGGAAGAGGATCGCCAGCAAGACGCCGGCGATGCCGAGCGGAACGCTGATCAGGAAGAGACCTCGCCATGAGGAGGTGAGCAGGACGAAGGCGCCGACCAGCGGACCAACGGTCAGGCCGGCGTAGATGAAGACGGCGTTGATCCCCAGCGCGAGGCCCCGCTCCGACGGTGGAAACGCCCGCGTGACGATGGCCGCCGCTACCGAGAACATCATGGCGCCGCCCAGCCCCTGCACGGCGCGGCCGGCGAGCAACCAGCCGAAGCCTGGACTGAGGCCGCTGGCGAACGCGCCCAGCGTGAAGACACTGAATCCGATCACGTAGAGCCGTTTCGTGCTCACCAGGTCGCCGAGCCGCCCAAACGTCATCAGCAGAGCCGTGATCACGAGCGTGTAGATGACGATGACCCATTCGGTCGAAGTCAGCGGCTGATGGAGCGACGCGGCGATCACGGGTAGCCCGATCGAGATGGTGCTGATGCCCAGCGGTGGGCAGAACGCGCCAAGCGAGACGCCGATCATGGTCCGCCACTTGGGCGCCACGGTTAGCGGGCCGTGGCCCCGTCCCCCGGCCGGACGTCAGCCGCCAGGGGTTCGAGCGCACCGGCGAGGTCGTCCAGCTGGGCCGGCGACAGCCGCCGGGCGAAATGCTGCCGGACGCCGCGCAGGTGCAGGGGTTGAGCCCGGCGAAGCCGAGCGTTGCCGGCCGGCGTCAGGATGGCCCAGGTCCCGCGACGGTCAGTCGCGCAGTTTCCGCGTTTGACCAGCCCGGCCCGAACGAGCCGGTCGACCAGCCGCGTGATCCCGCTGCGACTCAGCCGAACCCGCTCCGAAAGCTCGGTCATCCGAAGCCGGCCGTCGGAGGCCAATCCGAGCTGGGCGAGGACATCGAATTCGGCCAGCGTCATCCCCTCGCCGGCGACGAGCTCAGCTTCCAGGCGGCGCAACAGAGTGGCCTGCGCGTCCAGGAAGGCGCGCCAGGCCCGCAACTCGGCGGGTTTCAGTTCGCTCGCCACGGGAATATTTTGCCGCATTACTTTGTTGCTTTGAGTAATGTTGCATAAGCAACAATCTAGAACCGGGAGGACTGAACCATGAAGTGGGCAATCGACGCCTATCACTCGAGCGTCGCGTTCACCATTCGACACATGATGTCGAGAGTGCGCGGCGAGATGAAGATCACGGAAGGGTGGATCGACGCCGACGGCGATAACCTGAGCCAGGCCAGAGTCGAGGTGGTGCTCGATGCAGCGACCATCAACACCGGGGTGGAGATGCGTGACAACCACCTGCGAAGCGCCGACGGTCACTTTGACGTCGCGAACTATCCGACCATCACCTTCAAAAGCACGCGCGTCGAGGGTACCGACCCGTCACATTTCAAGGTCGTCGGAGACCTGACGATTCACGGGTTTACAAGGACAGTCGCGCTCGACGCGCGTTTTACCGGTGAGGTTAAGGATCCCTGGGGCAACCGGCGCATTGGTTTCTCCGCGGAGACGAAGGTGAACATATCGACGTCGAGGCGGTGCCGGCCAAGACCGCGGCCGAGGCCAGAGACGAGATCGAGGCCGAAGCCGCCCTCGAGTCCCGCTAGCGACCCCTCTTCATGCGCAGCCCGCCAGTGGTCTGGCGGGCTGTTTTCCAAGCCGATAGAGTAACCCCGTGATCGACGAGGCCTGGGCGCTGAAGCCGGCACTCGAGCAGGCCCGGGCCATCGCGGCGAAGCAATTGAAACCCGCGGAGCTGGTTGCGCTCTACTACGAGCGCATCGCTCGCATTGATCCCGAGCTCAACTCCTATGTGCTCCTGACGCGCGAGCTGGCGGAGAGCCAGGCGACGGCCGCCGAAAAACGGATCGCGCGTGGCGAACGGCTGGGCTTGCTGAACGGTGTGCCGATCTCGATCAAGGAGACGGCGGCCCTGGCCGGCTATCGCAACAGCCTGGCCTCGCGGGTGTTCGAAGAATCCATCGCGCAGGTCGACAGCTTCCCAATCGGGCGCTTGAAAGAGGAGGGAGCGGTCATCCTCGGGAAAACCAATGCGCCCGAGTTCGGGACCCGTCCGATCACCGAGGGTCCGATGTTTCCTCCGGCGCGCAACCCGATTGACCAGAGCCGGACGGCGGGTGGCTCCAGTGGCGGCGCCGCCGCGGCCGTCGCCGCAGGGCTCTGTGGCCTCGCCCACGGCGGGGACGGCGGTGGCTCGATCCGGATCCCGGCCTCGTGTTGCGGCGTCGTTGGGTTGAAGCCGTCCCGCGGGCGGATCTCCAGTGGCCCCCTGTTTGGCGAAGACTGGGCCGGGTTGGCGACCAGCGGCGTCATCGCGCGCACGGTGGCGGACGCCGCGCTCGGCCTCGACGCCATGGCCGGCCACTTACCGGGTGACCCGTACTGGGCCGAAATCTCGCAGCCGTTTCTCCAGGCCGCCCAACGGAAGCCACTGAGCCTGCGGGTCGGTTGGACGATCGATGCGGCGGCGTCCGTTGACCCGGAGGTGGCCCGTGCGGTGGAAACCGTGGCGGAGGAACTCGCCCGGCTCGGGCATCGGGTCACGCGTCTCAGCCCGGACCTGAGCCAGTTTCGACCTCTCATCCAGGTCCTCGCGGTCACCGCGGTGGGCGCCTTGCCGATCAACCGGCCGGACTTGCTCGACCCGCTCAACCGGCGCATGCTCGAGGCCGCGCCGAGGTCAACGGCGGTCGACTACCTCAACGCGCTCATCGAGCTGCACCGGCAGGCCCGAAAACTCGTCGCCAGCTGGGACCAGATCGATGTCCTGTTGACTCCAACGCTGACCTACCCCGCGCCAAAGCTTGGCACGATCGGCCAGGATGTCGATACGGCCTCCGACCAGTTCCTGGATTGGCTCAGTTTTACGCATCCTTTCAATTGCACCGGGCAACCGGCGATCAGCTTGCCGCTCGCAGTGAGCACAAGCGGACTGCCCATCGGCATCCAGCTGGTCGGACGGCCGCACGATGAATACACCATTCTTTCGCTCGGTGCCCACCTCGAGGCGGCGGTCGCCAAATCTCCCTCTCCCCTCGCGGGAGAGGGTCGGGCTGGAAGGTATTAGATGCCCGCGGATTGGATGCTGATCGACGGGTCGAGCGTGATGTTCCGTGCCTTCTTCGGCATCCCGGTCGGCGCTTTCAAGGCGCCGGATGGTCAGCCGGTGAACGCCGTCCGGGGTTTCCTGGACATGCTCGCCCGGTTGATCACGGACCGGAAGCCCCGCGCCATCGTGGTGGCGACGGATGAAGATTGGCGGCCGGCATTCCGCGTCGACGTCATCCCCAGCTACAAGACAGCCCGCTTGGAACGCGGCGCCATGCCTCCAGAACTGGAGCCCCAGGAGCCGATCATCCGAGAGGTCCTCGCGGCGATCGGCGTCGAGGTGATCGGCGCCGAAGGATTCGAGGCGGAGGACGTGATCGCCTCCTTGCTGCCGAAGATCCGGGGCAAGGTCGAGATTGTCACCGGCGATCGCGATCTGTTCGCTCTGGTGCACGACCCCGATGTTTGCGTCCTGTACACCCAGCAGGGTATCGGCCGGCTTCTGGTAGTCGACGAGGCCGAGGTCGAGCGACGCTACGCGATCCCGGGCCGGTCGTATGGCGACTTTGCGGTCCTTCGCGGCGACCCTTCCGACGGGCTCCCCGGCGTGCCCGGCGTAGGGGAGAAGACGGCCGCCCAACTCGTGCGCCGCTACAAGGACCTGGATGGGATCATCGCCAGCGGTCGCCTCGGCGAAGCGGGCAACGCCTACGTCCAGCAGGCGCGCCGGGTGGGCGTCCCGGTCAGCATTGCACGCGTGGAAACGCCGAAAGGAACGCGGCCGCAAAGCCTCGCGACCCCCAGCGATTGGCTGCCTTGAGCGAGACCTATGGCATCAGCGCTCCCGCCGAACGGCTGGTTCGCGCCCTGGCGGGACCAGCCGCAAGCCCCGCGCCCATCGCCTGAACGCGCAGGTCCCGGGGGCGTTACGGCTTATATTGGCGGCGAACCATGCTTGATCCTAAGCACCACGTCACGATTGAGTTCTGCGTCCCCTGAAACTACCTGGACCAGGCGGTCGGCCTGGCGGCTGAGATCCTGGGAGCCTGGGCGCCCATCATGGTCGAGGTTTCCTTGCGCTCGGGGAGCAAGGGTCGTTTCGAAGTTACGCTGGACGACCGGTTGATCTTCAGCAAGGCGAAGCTGCGACGCTTTCCGCATCCAGGCGAAATCATCAAGCTCGCGGAGCCCACGCTCGGCCCCGCCCTCGACTGGCGTTAGCGCCCTGTTCCGGCGCCCGCTTCCCTTTCTGCTGGCGCTGGTGCTGGCGGCCGCGGCATTTCAATACCTCCGCCCGCTGCCGGTGACCGCTGCCACATCGATCGTCCCCGTTGCGCAAGCCTTCGGCACAGCGCCCGCGTTGCCCTGGCCCTCGCATGGCGCGGCAGCGCTCGTCATCGATGGCCTCGGCCAGGTCGGAAGCTCCGGCGGGGCAGCGCCGCTGCCGATGGCGAGCACGGCAAAGATGATGACGGCCTTGATCGTCCTGGAGGACCATCCACTCGCGCTGAATGATCCGGGCCCGGTGATCACGGTGTCGCGGGCCGACGTTTCGACCTATATCTCTCAGCAAAACCAGGGGAAATCGGTGCTGCCGGTGGTTGCCGGTGAGCACCTCACGGAATATCAGTTGCTGCAGGGTCTCCTGCTGCCCTCGGCCAGCAACTTCGCGGACATGTTGGCCATCTGGGATCTGGGCGGCGTGCCCGCCTTTGTCAACCGGATGAACGCCCGCGCCGCGTCGCTCGGGATGAGCGCGACCCACTACGCCGATGTGAGCGGCTTCTCACCGCTGAGTGTGAGCATCCCTTCGGACCTGATCGCCCTGGCGCAGACCGCCATGCGGCTGCCGGTCTTTGCGCAAATCGTGGCCCAACCGCAGGCCAGCCTGCCGGTAAACGGTCTCATCCATAACCTCGATGCCCTGCTTGGTAAGGGTGGAGTGGTGGGAGTCAAGACCGGTCACACCGACCAGGCCGGCGGCTGCTTCGTCGTGGCAGCCGACCTGGTGATCGACGGTCAATCGGTACGGGTCTACGGCGCGGTGATGGGCCAGCCTGGTGCGCTCAACGGCGCGTTTGCCGCGACCACGGCCCTGCTCCACGCGCTCGGACCAGCGCTCCACCTTCGAAAGGTCGTCCAGCGCAACGACGTGATCGCGCGCTATCAGACGGGCTGGGCCGAATCAGGCACGGTCGTTGCCAGTCAGTCCGTGGCCTGGGTGCTGATCGATGGCACGACGATCTCGCGCCGCGTCGTGTTGACCAGCCTTCCGGCGACCATGCCGGCAGGCTCGCGCGCCGGCACGCTGGTGATCGCGGCCCAAAACCACCAGGCCGAGGTGCCACTGGTCACCGCCGTCGCTATCAACGGCCCTGATCTCGGCTGGCGGCTGACGCGTGGCTTTTGATCCGCTAGCCGCGTCGTCCGGCGTTTGTCCGTACCGAGCCGGGGTATAAACGGCGTGACGGTATTTGATGAGACTCAGTTAGGAAGGGAGGATCCTGTGAGTACCAACCTGCCGGCGCCGGCTCCCGACACCGCCGCCTCAGACAGCGCTCTGACGCTTGCCCCGCCGCCGGTCAGCCCCGTGACCAATGCAGACGCGGCGGCCATGGTGAGGATCGACCCGTCCACCGCGACCCGAATCGACGCAATGGTGAGCAACTACGTCCAGCTGCTGACCTCCCTTGACCCGGAATCGCCGGATTTCGCCGCAAAGGTGAGCGCGATTCACACCATGGCCAACGACGATATTCGCCAATCAGCCAGCGCCTCGAACCGCCTGCTGGACAAGCCGGTGAAAGCCATGCAATCGGGCCCGTTAAGCCAGAGCACCGCCGTTTCGAAGTCGTTGATCGAGCTTCGACGCACGGTGGAAGACCTCGATCCTTCAGCGCATGACCTGCTCAACCCCAGGCACCTCTTCGGCCTGGTTCCGCTTAGCAAACGGCTGCGTGACTACTTCGGCCGATATCAATCGGCGCA
Organism: Chloroflexota bacterium; assembly: GCA_005881175.1. Lineage (GTDB taxonomy): Bacteria > Chloroflexota > Dormibacteria > CF-121 > CF-121 > CF-13. The sequence goes on along the minus strand of VBEN01000113.1, from coordinate 1,269 downwards.
GGGTCATCTGAACGCCATCGTTCAGGCGCTTTACCGCGGCCAGGACGAGCTGCGCAAGGACAACGCGGCGATCGAGCAAGAAAAGGTCAACATCTGGTCGATCAAGGGAAACCTGGAACAGTACATCTACATGGCCGCAAAACTGGATGCGGCACTGGAGGCCGAAATCGATCAAATCGGCCAGACCGACGCCGGACGGGCGAAACGGCTCCGTGAGGAGGTGCTTTTCTACATCCGACAGAAGCGCCAGGATCTGCTCACCCAGCTGGCGGTCAACGCCGAGGGTTACCTCGCGCTCGAGCTTGTGCGCAAGAGCAACCTGGAACTGATCAAGGGAGTGGACCGGGCGACGACCACCACCGTGTCCGCCCTGCGCACCGCCGTCATGGTGGCGCAAGCGCTCGTCAACCAGAAGTTGGTGTTGAACCAGATCGCTGCGCTTACATCCACGACCGGCCATCTGATTGAGTCGACATCCAGGATGCTCGGTGATCAAACGGGCCAGGTGCACGACCTGGCGGCCGATGCGACCGTGGGCATCGAGAAGCTGCAGGCAGCCTTTGCCAATGTCTATGCGGCCATGGATATGATCGACGCCTACAAGCTCGAGGCGCTCGAGAGTATGCGGAAAACCGTCGCCGCGCTTACCGGCGAGGTCAGCAAAGCGCAGGCCTACCTCGAACGGGCGCGAAATGTGCCGACCACCAGGCTGGTTGGGAGCGGCGGCCCGGACGATCTTGTGCTGGAGGGATCCGCCTCACCCAAATAGGCGCTTGCCAGCCTTCCTGCCCTCAGTGCTACTGTGAAAACGAGGGCAGGCAAGCATGGGATTCACGAGCAAGCCCGTCAGGGTCATCGAGATACCGGAACCAGCGTCAGAGCCACTGATCGCGCCCGAGCGAGAGCCCGAGCCGGCCAGAAGGGAAGAAGAGGTTCCGGCGACCACGCCGGCATGATCCCGGCCGTCGGCTATCGCTTCTGGCGGGTGGATCCGGATGACGCCTGGACTCGCGGCCGGTTGCAGTCGCCGGTGGCTGAGACCCTGTGGCCGCCGCTGGAGACCCTCAATGCCGAATGCCAGACCCGTCCGGGTTTGCGCCTCGCTCGCGCCGGCCTTCACCGGAGCGAAGAAGACAAGGTCTCACCGGAGCCGGGCTGCAGCTGTGGCATCTACGCCTACCACGACATCGTGCCGATGACCCGGGCGCTTCGGGAGGAACCCTTCATGTTCGGTGGGGCGGTGCTCTGCTGGGGCCGAGTCGTGATCCA
>VBEN01000170.1 GCA_005881175.1 Chloroflexota bacterium | reverse complement strand
CCGCCAACGGCGACCCCGTCATCGGGGTCTGGGCGACGGCCAGCCGCAACGCCATCACGGTGCTCAACGGCAATGGCACCAAGACCGAGTCGGGTAATTCGGTGCAGGTGTCGAGGCTGGGGAATCCCCTGGTCAATGAGGTCGTGATCGGCCTCAACCAGAAGGATCTCTTCAACGCATCCTCACCGTCAGGCGACGGCCAGTTCTTGAGCCGGGTCACCGACCCGATTCTCGCCACCTATCTCAACGCGTTCTTCCCCGGCCTGGGCGGCGGCTCGGCGCCGGAGCACAACCGCAACGACCTGGTCACCGTCTTCCTGACGGGAATCCGGGGGATCAACCAGCCGGCAACCCTGAGCGCACCGGGTGAGGAACTTCGGCTCAATACGTCGATCGCGCCGAGCAGCGCAAACCCGAACGCGGTCAACCCACTTGGCGTGCTCGGTGGGCAGCTTGACGGCTTCCCCAATGGGCGGCGACTCGCTGACGACGTCGTGGACATCGAGGTCCAGGCGGTGCTGGGAATTCTGTGTCAGGCGGGTGGCCCACTCGCGGGTCCAACCCCGTGCCGCACGGGATCGGTACCGGACGTTGGCGACGGCGTGCGTGCCAACGACGTTCCGTTCCAGGCCAGCTTCCCGTACGTGGCTGACCCGCACTCGCCGTAGCGATCGCTGAGACGGGGCTCCCCGCGGAGCCCCGTCACTCAAGCCAAGGAGGACCGATGCGAAGCTCGATGCGACTGGCGGCGGTGGTTCTGACGACCAGCTTGCTCGCGGCGTGTAGTAGCCAATCCGCATCACCGATCACGAGTCGAGTTCACCACGCGATCGGGATGGGGACCAACAATGTCATTGCCCAGGCGCAGGCAAAACTCAAGACTCAGCCGAACGATTGGCAAGCGGTTGACCTGTTGGCCGGGGCCTACCTCCAGAAGGTCCGCGAGGCGGGCGATCCGTCCTATTACCCCAAAGTCGAGCCGCTGTTGAACCGCGCCCTCGCCCACGATGCATCGGATGCTGAGGCGACGACGCTGATGGGGACCCTGGCGCTCGCCAGGCATCAGTTCGTGGCCGCCCTCGACTGGGGCCGCAAAGCGCACGCGCTCGATCCAGCGTCATCCCGAGCACTGGGCATTATCGGCGACGCGCAGATCGAACTGGGCCGGTATCCGGAGGCGCTGCGCAGCGTTCAGCAAATGGTTGATCTGCGTCCCGACCTCAGCTCCTACGCGCGGGTGTCGTATGCGCGAGAACTGTTCGGCGACGTCCCGGGCGCCATCGAGGCGATGCAGAAGGCGGTCGAGGCCGGCGGGCCGGTACCGGAGAACAGCGCCTACACTCGCGTCCTCCTGGGCAATCTCTATCTCAACGCCGGTCGCCCGCAGCAGGCCGACCGGGAATACCGCCAGGCGTTGTTTGAGTATCCGGGATACCCGTACGGGCTCGCAGGGATCGCCCGAGTCGAGGTGGCGACCGGCCATTATCCGGACGCGGTCGGATACTACCGCCAGGCGGTCGACACCTACCCGCTACCCGACTTCGTCATCGCGCTGGGCGATGTGTACGCTGCGACCGGCGACCAGCGGAGGGCCTCGGAGACCTACGATCTGGCGGCAGCCGAGCAACAACTCTACCGAGCCAACGGGGTCGACCTGGATGCCGAGCTCGCGCTGTTCGACGCGGATCACCACCGCGATCTGTCGGCGGCCCTCCTCGCCGCCCGCGCCGCGATGGCAGACCGACCCAGCGTGCGGACCGCGGACATCCTTGCGTGGACGTTGTTCCAGACCGGTGACGACCGAGATGCGGAGGCGGCGTCCCGGCAGGCGCTGAGACTCGGGACGCAGGACGCGACGATGTTTTTCCACCGCGGGATGATTGAGGCCCGCCTCGGCCAGAGGGCCGCCGCCATCGGCGACCTGCATCAGGCGCTGTACATCAACCCGTACTTCTCTCTCTTGTGGGCACCGGTCGCGCGAAACACGCTGATCGCCCTCGGAGCGATGTCATGAGGTTGCGTCGAGGACTGGTTGCATTGCTGGGTGCGCTCGCCCTGTCCATCGCGGTCACCGTGCCGGCCTTCGCCCACCCGTTGGGCAACTTCACCATCAATCGATTCAGCCAGGTATCGCTGAACGGCGATCGGATCGACGTCGTCTATGTGGTCGATTACGCGGAGATCCCCGCCTTCCAGGAGAAGCAGCGGATCACCGATGACGCCGGTTACCTCGACCAGCGCGTGCGCGACCTGAGTAGCGGCCTGCTGCTGCAAGTGGGCGCGCGGCGCCTGCCGTTGCTGATTGGTGACCATTCGGTTGTCTTTTTTTCAGGCCAGGGCGGACTCCAGACGATGCGGTTGCAGATCCTCCTCTCCGCCGCTGCGCCGGCGGCCGTCCGGCAGTCCGCAAGCTATCACGACACGAACTACCCTGGCCGCCTGGGGTGGAAAGAGGTCGTCGTTCAGCAGATGGGCGGCGCCACATTGCTGACGTCGACCGCTCCGAGCAAGAGTGTCAGCGATGCGCTGCGCAGCTACCCGCAGGACATGCTGACCAGCCCGCTGGACGTGACCGAGGCACGTTTCACCTTCATTCCCTCCCCCATTGCGGCGGCTCTTCCCTCCCCCCTTGTCGGTCAGGGTGGTCGGTCTTTCTCCCCACTGTCCGACCGCCTGGCCGCATTGATCGCTCCGCCACACCTGTCGCCGTCGCTCATTGCCCTTTCCCTGCTGCTGGCGCTTGCCCTCGGCGCGTTGCATGCCCTGTCGCCCGGGCATGGCAAGGCGGTCATGGCCGGCTATCTGGTCGGCGCCCGTGGGACCGCGCCGCACGCGGTCGGTCTCGGACTGACGATTACCGCCACGCATACCGCCGGTGTCTTCGCCCTTGGCGTCGTCACCATTTACGCCGCGTCGCTTGTGACGCCCGAGCGGCTCTATCCATGGGTCACGCTGCTCTCTGGCCTACTCATTGTTGCCATCGGCAGCGCGCTGGTCTTGTCCCGGGCTAGATCAGCCTGGCACGGACGCCAGCACGCCGGCCTCGGCGACGATGGCCATCGGCATCCAGGGCTCGGACGTGGTGGCTTGCTGGCGCTCGGCATCTCGAGCGGCATCATTCCCTGCCCCTCCGCGCTCGTCGTGTTGCTCGCAGCGATTTCACTGCACCGCGTCGCCTTCGGCATCGCCATGATCGTTGCCTTCAGCGCCGGGCTGGCCTCGACTCTAACCGCCATCGGGCTTGCACTCGCAGGCGGTCTCCCACTTCTCCTACGGGTTCGCCGAGCTGGACATGCTCGGATCATGACCCGTGCCGTGCGCCTCGTTCCGGTTGCAAGCGCGCTCGTCGTAACCGTCGCCGGCCTCGGCCTGACGATCCAGGCCATTCCAGGCGTGAGGTGAACAACATGCTTCCGAAACTTTGTGTCATCGCGCTCGCTGTCGCGCTATCCGCTTGCGGGAGCCGAGCCGAAGGCGCTGGACAGCTGACCGTCAATGGTCAAGCGGTCTCCCTTTCCCTGTACAACGCATTGGTGGCGGCTGAGGAACAGAAGGTGGAGCGCAACGGCGCCCCAACCGGCTGGCAATCAGCGGCGGGTCGGCGGATGAAAGCGAACACCGAATCGGCGGTGATTCGGGAACTGGTGCGCGATACCGTCATTGGACAACTTGCGGAGGCACACGGGATCAGATTGACCGCCCCTGAGCTCCAGCAGCGCGTCTCGGCCGCGGAGCAGGCATTTGGCGGCATGGCCCCATTCGAGGCGGCGCTGCAGCAGGCAGGTCTGTCCCGGACGCAGTTTGCCTCGATCCTGCGCTTCCGGGTGCTCGAGTCCCAGCTATCTCAACTCGGCACCGACGGTGCAGCCGGGATCGACGCCGCCGTCAAAAAGGCGCGTGTGGTTGTCACGATCGGCCCGTGCGCGGGGAGCCGCTCATACCCTGTTTGTCTTTCGATACTGCCCTGACAAGGTTTCCTAAAGCCGCGACGTTATGACGACGGTGTGAAGATTTGCCTCGTCGATGCCCGCCAGCCATCGGCAGACTCGGACGGAGCCGCCGTCTACGTCCCGCAATTGGCGCCGGCGCTTGCGGAAACCCACCGAGTTGCGGTGGTCACGGTTGGCACCGGACCACACGAGATGCCGCGGGCCGCGAACGCCATCTACAAGGTCATCGATCGGGAACGCCCGGACGTCATCCATGTGAACAACCTCGCCGGCGTTCCGCTGGCGACCGTCATGTGGGCGGCCGGGAACCATATTCCGCTGGCCATCAGCCTTCATGATCGCGCGCTCCTCCAGTCGCTGGCGGGCTTCAATCGCTGGCTGACCGGCCGGGTAGGCCTTGTCACCAGCCCGACGCATGATCTGCTGGACCAACACTTAGAGCGGAGCTTTTTCCGTCGGGCAATCCAGCAGATTCTCCCGTATGGCATCGAGCCGGCGCCGCCGCCACGCCCTCGCCCGGTTAAGGATACGTTCGATGTCTTCTTCCTTGATCCGTCGATGAGCGGCGAGGCCCGCCGAGCCCGGTTGGAATACACGGAGTGCGTGATCTTGCCGTTCCTGCGGCCGGAACGCTTCCTGGTCACCATCCAGGAGGCTTTTCAATCCGGGGCCATCGTCATCGCAGGTAGGGTTACCGCTGTCACCGAAATGGTGCGCGATGGGGTCAACGGCATTCTGGTTGAGCCCGGCGATCATGCAGCGATCGACGCCGCCATCCGACGGGTGCAGCAGTCGCCCGAACTGGCCGGCAGGCTGCGCGCCGCCGCCGTCGAGACCGCCCGGCTCTACGATATGCGGTTCCATGTCGACCGCCTGGCCGACGCTTACCGGCAACTGATTACCGCCAGCCGGGCGGGCGACCTCGACCGACCAGCCGCCTAGCCCTAGGCCGCTTGCCGATCGCGCCACCAGGCTTCGTTTTTCTTGTACCAGTCGACCGTCGTGCGCAAGCCCTCGCCCAGGGGCGTCCGCGGCTCCCAACCGAGCGGTCGCATCCGCCGGGTATCGATGGCGTACGACCATCGTGGTCCGTCCTTCACAAACCGCTTGAGCGACAGGGGTTTGCCGCAGAGCCGCAGGATCATATCGGCGAGATCGCTGCTGCTGACCTGGACGCCACCGCCAATGTTGTAGGTGCCCCCTGCATCGCCTTTCCAGAGCACCCGAGCCATGGCGCCCACCTGGTCGTCAACGAAGAGGTAATCGCGAACCGCCGAACCGTCGGCCTCGATGTCAACCGGAACGCCCTGCAGTGCGGCCGCGATCATTCGGGCGACGGGCTGATCCACCGGTTGACGGGGGCCATACGTTGCGGCCCCTCGCGTGATCAAGATCGGGACGGCGTGACTCGCGTGATATGCGCGGGCCAGCATTCCGGCGGCCGCACGCGCCGCTGCCGGCAGGGTGCGGGGGGCGATCGCATCATCCTCGCGGTTCGGCGCGCCCTTGAGCGGGCCGTAGACTTCCATCGAGCTAGCCAGAAGGAATCGCTGGTGGCGAAACTTGCGGGCGGCTTCGAGGAGATTGGCCGTGCCCTCCACGTCCGTTCGGGCAAAGGCCAGCCCATCAGCGCGCGAGCCGCCAACGAACTCCTCGCTGGCGAAGTTGACGATCGCGTCCGCCTTGCCAGCCAGGTCCTCGACCAACGACCGGTCGCAAACGTCGCCCTGGACGAGACGGAAGCGACGGTCCTCCACGAGATCAACCAGGCGACCAGGAGATGCCGAATCCGAGGATGGGCCATGACCCAAAAACGCCAGGTTTCCCTTCCCCCTGCGGGCAGGATCAGGTTGGGATCCCTTTCCCTCCCCCGGTCGGGGACGATCTGCCGGGGGTTTGCAAAACTCCCTTCGTTACACTCTGGAAGACATGAGTGCCGTCGCGGTCGTCGGGACCGGCTACGTCGGGCTGACGACCGCCGTCTGTCTGGCCGAGCTTGGTCATCGGGTCACCGGCGTTGATATCGATAAAGCCAAAATGGCCCGGCTCCGCTCCGGCGAGCCGACGATCTATGAACCCGGCCTAGACGAGCTGATGGCAAAGGCGCTCGAGAGGGGTCGCCTGGCGTTCACCAGCGACTACGGCGAAGCCATTCCCGAGGCGGACTTCGTGTTCATTGCGGTGGGCACGCCACGGGGCCGTCGTGGCGAGGCGGATACCGTGTTCGTCAAGCAGGCCGCAAAGAGTATCGCCGGTGCCATGAAGAAGACCATGACGATCGTCAACAAGAGCACGGTGCCGATCGGGACCGGCAATATCGTCGCCCGAATCGTCGGCGAAAACCTACGCGACGAGATCCCGTTCTATGTGGTCTCCAACCCCGAGTTCCTGCGTGAAGGCAGCGCCATCTACGACTTCATGCACCCCGACCGGCTGGTCTTCGGTTCGCATGACGAGCCGGCCGCCCGTGCGGTCGCCGGACTCTATAGCAAGCTCGACACGAAGATCCTGATCACCGATCTCCATACCGCCGAAATGATCAAGTACGCTTCCAACGCTTTTCTCGCTACCCGAATCTCCTTCATCAATGAGATGGCGCGCATCTGTGAGCGGGTTGATGCCGACGTCAAGGTGGTCTCTGAAGGGATGGGCATGGATCGCCGGATCGGCCCGCTTTTCCTCGATGCCGGCATCGGCTACGGTGGGTCGTGCTTTCCCAAGGACGTCAAAGCGCTGGCTCGGATGGCCGAAACGATGGGCTATCACCCCGAGCTGCTCGACGCGGTCATGGAGATCAATCTCGACCAGCGTACGCTCGTCGTCGAGAAGCTTCGAGAAGTCCTGGGCGGTTTGCGCGACCAGGTTGTTGGTGTCCTTGGGCTCGCCTACAAGCCGAACACCGACGATATCCGCGAGGCGCCCGCGATCGACGTGATTGAGAATCTCCTCCAGAAAGGCGCCGACGTGCGCGCCTACGATCCCAAGGCCATGCCGCTGCTCAAAGCGCGGATGAACACCATTCGGTACTGCGACGACCCCTACGGGGTGGCGACAGGCGCCGACGCCTTGCTGATCATCACCGAATGGGACGAGTTTCGCCAACTCGATCTCGATCGGTTGAAGAGCCTGATGCGAAGGCCGGTGATCGTCGATGGCCGCAACATCTTCGACCCGAAGACTATGCGCGACCGTGGCTTTGTTTACCGCGGAGTCGGCCGCTCCTAATTCCCCTTCCCCCTCGGCGGGCTGTCGTCACAGGCGGGGCAGGCTTCCTCGGATCGCATCTCTGTGAGCGGCTGCTTGCGGATGGCTGGCGAGTCGTCTGCATCGACAACCTGGTGACGGGCGCGGCAAAGAACGTCGCTCACCTTCGCGACCACAAATCGTTCGAGTCCATCCAGCACAACGTCAGCGAGCCGCTTTACATGGATGGCGCGGTGGATGCCGTGCTGCACTTTGCCTCGCCGGCGTCTCCGGTT
>VBEN01000112.1 GCA_005881175.1 Chloroflexota bacterium | reverse complement strand
CGAGCTCCGTGGTGCGTATCGACCGCACAGAGTCATTTCGGGACAGCGCGAGCGCATCGCGAGTCGTCAACACGAAAGTCCAGAAAGCGGTGAAGAACGCGATTGGCCTGCGTCAGCTGCCCTTGATACTGGCCGGCTCCTGCGACGTCAGCATGGGCGTCCTCGCCGCCTTCGACCATTCGCGGTGCGGGGTCGTCTGGATCGATGCCCATGCCGATTTCAACACGCCCGAATCGACGGTGAGCGGCTTCTTCGCCGGCATGTCCCTTGCGGTGATCAGCGGTCACTGTTATCGGAGCCTCTGGGCAGAGATTGGTGACAGTACGCCAGTTCCCGAGGCGGCGGTTGTCTTGCTTGGCCTTAGAGACCTGTCTCCGGCCGCCGAGCGCGAGCGGCTGACAGCGTCCAGCATCCGTGTCGTCGGCTGGCGGGACGGCAAGCCTGACAGAGACGTGGGCCAGGTGTTAGATGTCCTGGCCAAGCGCGTGCACGAGGTCTACCTGCACGTCGACATGGATGCGCTTGACCCGCGGGTAGCCCCTGGCGTCGTTGACGAGCCCGTCCCGGGCGGCCTTTCACTCGAGCAAATGCAAGAGACGATTCGTGCGGTATGCACGCGGTTCGGTGTGCACGCTGCTACCGTTGCAACCTACAACCCAGAGCGCGACCGGGACGGCATCACCCTCCGGACAGGGCTTGCTCTCATTGAGACGCTGGTCAGGTCTTGCGGTCAAGGGCGTCTTGCAGCGCCGGGAGGTGCTCGACGAGCGCGGTGAAGTCCTGACGGGCGATGCTCAACACGCTGGTGTCCGTCACTGCGCGGACCGTGGCCGTCCGTCTTCGGTCGCCCAGCAGCGCGAGCTCGCCGAAATAGTTACCGGCGTGCAGCCGGCGAATCGGCCGTTCCCGGCCGTCGACCTCCTGCAGCACCTCGACTTCTCCGGCGGTGATGATGTAGAACCGTCCGCTCAGCTCGCCCTCGCGCACGATGTTCTCGCCGGCGCCGAATCGCATCGGGACCACCGTATTGCTCCGGCCGATTGGCAACGGCGTCAGTTTGTCCGGGAGCACGGCGGTTCCCATCCAGTGCAGCATCAGGGCGAGCCGGCGCCGCCAGGTGGGCATGAATGAGAGAAACAGCGCGCGGGAAACGAGGGACGCGGGCCAGCCGTGCAGGGCGATGCCGCGTATCTGGGCGACGCCGTAGCGGCGACTCAGCAAGGCGACCTCGCCGAACCGGGCCGGATGGCAGGGGGCGGGCGGCCGCCCTCGGATGTCTGCCAGGATGTTGCGCGCCGCCTGCTCGCCTTCACCAAACGCGACCATGACCATGGCGCCAAACGGTTGGCCGCTACCCGGGTCCGGGACGGCGGCGTTATCACCGACGGCGTACACGCCGGGCCACGCAGGCACCCGGCAGAACGGGTCGCATGGAATCCGGCCGCGTTGCAGTTCAACCGGCAGCGTCCGCACCAGCGGATTCGTGCCGATGCCCACGGTGGCGACGATGCTTCGGGTTTCGATCCGGGTGCCGTCCGTAAGGAGGACTGCGGTGGCCGTGGCTTCCTTGACGCCGACTCCGAGTCGCAGTTCGATCCCGCGATGGCGCATCCGCTCGACGACCCGATTAGCCAGCCGATCGCTGAAGGTCGGCAGAACCCTCGAGAGGATGTCGACGGTGATCATGCGCAATTCGCCCGGCGAAATCATCGGATAGGAGCGGAGCGAGGCCCGCAGAAATTCGTTGGCTTCGGAGGCGATCTCCACACCCGCGTAGCCGGCACCGGCAACGACGAACGTCAAGCGACGGCGCCGCTCGGCGGGATCCGTCGTCACGCTGGCGGCCTCCAGCATCTCGATCAAGTGGTTGCGCAGGTGAATGAAGTCGCCAATGGTCTTGGTCTGCAGCGCGTGCTCGGTCAAGCCCGGAAAACGCGAAAGGTCGGTGACCGAGCCGAGCGCGATCACCAGGTAATCCGCCTCCAGGGTGACCTCATCCCCTTCGCCGCCCAGGCTAAGGACCGCCCGCCGCTTGATCGGATCGACCGACTCGATTTCGCGGGTGTAGATCGTGACCCCCGGCAGGATCTCCCGCAATGGGATCAGGGTGTGCTGCGCCTGCAGCACGCCGGAGACGATCTGCGGCATCAGTCCGTGCCAGACCTCGACGTTTTCGCGGCTGACCAGGGTGATGTCGAGCGCATCGGAGGTCCGCCGGTTCTTGATCAACTCGCGGGCGCAGCGGACGCCGGCGTGGCCGCCGCCCAGGATCAGCACCCGCCGCGGCTCAGGCATCAGCGAAACGCCCGACGGAGAGCCGTTTGCGCGGCGAAGAAGCCGCAAAGGCCGTGCACGCCGCCAGTGGGCGGGGTCGATGATGAGCAGATGTAAATCTGCCGGTTGGGGGTGGCGTACCGCCGCCAGGTCGGCCGGAGAAACCACTGGCGCAAATCGCCACTGCCGCCGTTGATATCGCCGCCGATGCAATTGGCGTTGTGCCGCTCGATATCGGCAGGCGTCATGACGTTGCGAGCGAGCACGCGGTTGCGGAAGCCCGGCGCGTACCGCTCGACCTGCGCTTCGATTCGATCGGTCATGTCGACCGTCGAGCCATTGGGTACATGGCAGTATGCCCACACCGTGTGCTTGCCCGCGGGTGCCCGCGTGGCATCGAACAGGCTGGGCTGCGAAAGCAGCACATAGGGGGCCTGCGGCGCCTGGCCCCGGCCAACGGTGGCTTCAGAGGTGGCGATCTCCTCGAGGCTGCCACCAAGGTGAATCGTGCCCGCCCGCAGGCAGCGCGGATCGCGCCAGGGGATCGGTGCGTCCAGCGCCCAATCAAGTTTGAAGACGCCGGGTCCGTATCGAAACCGGTTGAGCTGATTGAGATAGCTCCGCGGCAGCGCCTCACCGGCGATGGTCACCAGCTGGCGTGGCGTGACATCGAAGAGATAGGCGCGAGCTGGTGGCAGATCGGCCATCGAGACAACCCGCCGGCCGGTCATGACGCGGCCGCCGAAACTTTGCAGCTCGCCGACCAGCGCGTCGGCGATTTTCTGCGAGCCCCCGCGCGCCACCGGCCAGCCGAAGGCGTGCGCAGTCACGCCAAGCATCAGTCCGTAGCCGCCGGTTGAGAGATTCTCCAACGGCTGGATCGCGTGTGCCGCGAGCCCGGCGAGCAGCGCCCGCGCCGGTGCCTGTTTGAAGATCGCGTTACCAAGGCCGACGGCGGATCGGATGGCCATCAGGCCAAACCGCGCCAGGAGAGGGCCGTGAGCAGCCATTGCTGGCGTCAGCCGAAGGGGCGCGAAGAACTGTCTCATCAAGAAATCGGCATTGCGCACCAGCGGACGCATGACCCGCAGGTAGGCGGCCGCATCGGCGCCGAGTCCAGCGCTTGTCTCCTCGACCGAGCGAGTCAACGCAACAGCGGTGTCATCGAGTGGATGAGCCAGTGGAATTTCGGGGTGGATGAATTCGAGTCCGTATCGGGCAAGTGGCAATGTCCGAAAAAACGACGAGCTCACAGCCAGCGGATGCACCGCGGAACAGACGTCGTGGATGAAGCCGGGGAGAGTCAGCGTTGCCGACCGAGTGCCGCCACCGATCGTTTCTTCCGCCTCGAGGACGATGACAGACCTGCCTGTCTGGGCCACCCTGATCGCCGCGGCCAGGCCGTTTGGGCCCGCTCCAATCACCACGGCATCCGGCCGCTCTGGCATTGAGCTCAGGGGAGATCCAGGGTCATGCCTTCGACGGCCGCCTCGACCGGGACGCGACTGTCCCGGTGGGCCGCCACGATCGCGTCGATCTCATCGTCGGTGCGCGCCAGGTCGTGATGAAACAACAGCAACTTCTTCGCCCCGGCGGCCTCGGCCAGGCCGACCGCATATTCGACGGCGGAGTGGCCGAAGGGTGCCCACTCGGCGAACTGTGCCTTTAGAAGCTGGCCGTCGTGGATCAGCAGGTCGGCCGATCGCGCGAGCTCGACGGCGGCCGGATGATAGACGCCCACCCCCGCGGGACCCTGGCCGAGCGTGACCGGGCTGTGATCCGAAAGGTAAGCCAGCGTCGCGCCACCGGCGCTAATTCGGTAGCCATAGGTCAGCCCGCCCTTGTGCGGAATCTCCCGAGCCACCATCTCGAAGCCTTCGATGGATCGCGGACCCTCCTGGATCCCGAGGAATCGCCATTTTCCGCGTAGCTCCGCAGGCTTGATCGGGAAATGCGGCGGCGACATGGCGCGGGCCAGCACGTTGACCGGATCACCCTGAGCGGGCATCAGCAGGGTGACCTCGGCATCCGGCCGGTCTCCGGCGGCGAAGAAGGGCAGGCCATGCGTGTGGTCCCAATGCAGGTGGCTGAGCAGAATGGATCCCCGAAATGGCCGGCCTTCCATCAGCGGGCTCAGCCGTTGCAGGCCGGTGCCCGCATCGAGCACCAGCGTCGGCGGTCCATCGTCGCGGGACAACGCCACGCAGGAGGTATTGCCCCCGTATCGCACGAATGCCGGGCCGGGTGAGGGCGTCGATCCGCGAACGCCGCAAATAAAGACCCGCACTCGGCGAGTCTACGTTTCTTCTCGGTGGTGGCCTTTGGCGAGCTCCACCAGCGCCTCCTCGGACACCTGGCCGGCGGTCGCGACCGCCACCCGGCAGGGTGTGACCGCCCGCAAGGTTGCGGTGCGCAGGCCGCCCTCGAGCAATGCGCGCTCGCCCAGGATGGCGCCCGGCCCGACTTCAGCAATCGCCTTGCCATCGGCCTCCACCGACAGCACGCCATCGAGCAAGAGGAACAGCTCTTCGCCCGCCTGCCCCTGCTCGACCAGCGTCTGGCCGGAGATGAGCTTGCGGAACTGGGGCCTGGCGCCGCCCCGCATGATCTGCTCCGAGAGCTCACGTTCGAGAGCGGTCTCAACCTGCGTGACGAAGGCTGGAGAATCGTGGCTTCCCCAGGGCGTCCGTTCGCCGAAGATGTCTCCGGACCAGCTGCTGAAATCGGTGACGGCGACCTTGCTGACCAGCTTGCCCGAGGCATCGTAGATCCAGTGGCGCGGGAAGGGACTGGCGCCAGCAACGTCATGGGTCGCGGAGCCATCGGCCTCGATCGTCAGCGCCAGGGTCGTCCAGACGATCGGCGGGATGATCTGGACAAAGGGAGGGCGGTTCAATTTGCGGGGCAACGGGATCGCAGGACGGCCGCCCGTCGTCTGGACGAACCGAACCGATTGGTCGCTTGACGCCGGCTCGGAGCGGAGGTCGGGCATCGCGATCGTGGGGTAGAGGATCATTCGAGACCCGAAGCCAAGCTTGGTTCGGCCCATCCAGCCCCGACCCGACTGGCCGTGATCAACGATCGAGCCGTTCTCGACCTCGATCCAGGCACGCTGGTGATTGATGAAGCGAACGGAGCCTGAGCGCGCCAGCGCCTGGACATCATCGATCTGGTCGGGGGGCGGGTTGTCGTAGTGCATGGGACCCAAATCGAACGGCGCCCGCATGATCCCGCCGATCGCCTCCGAGGGTATCCACGATACCGAGGTGACTGATGATTCAATTCGCACGGCCCATACCTCCTCTTTCGCCGCAAACAGCGGCAAACTCAGGGTACCTGCGAGGCCGATGCGGTCGATCAGGCACACCCCCCAGTTCGCGGCGGGGCCAGCATCCTAACGGATTTCGTGGCTGCCTCCCTTGACCAATCGCTGCGGTGCGGCTCAAATAGGGGGATGCCCGCCCAGAAGATTTCCGTATTCCTTGCCGACGACAACCTGATCGTGCGGGAGGGCGTTCGGGCCCTGATCGGCACCGCGGCCGACATGGAGGTGGTTGGCGTCGCCAGCGACTACGACGAACTCGTGGCCGGCGCGGAGCGGGCGGCGCCGCAGGTGGTCGTCACCGATATCCGGATGCCGCCGACCTTCCAGCGGGAGGGGATCGAAGCGGCGAAACAGGTTCGAAAGCGACACCCTGGCACCGGTATCGTCGTGCTCTCCCAATACGACGAGCCGGATTACGCCATCGCTCTGCTGAGTGAAGGCGCGGCCGGCTACGCCTACCTGCTGAAGGACCGGGTGGCGGACGGCGATCAGCTGTTTCGGGCCATCCGCGAGGTGACGACCGGCGGCTCGATGCTCGATTCCCGGATCGTCGAGGCCTTGGTGCGGCCCGCCAGCTTGGGGACCGATCTCTCTTCGGATGAGGAAGAGCTCCTCAAGATGCTGGCGGAAGGCAAGCCCATCAAGGCGATTGCCGTCGCCCGTCGGACGACGCCGGCCGACGTCGACGAGGCGTTGCAGCGGCTGTTCCTCAAGCTGGCCCAGGCGGCCAGCGGGGGGGCGGCGAGCGCCTTGCGCCGGCTCAAGCTGTTGCACCAGGCGATCGTCGACCGCGAGGAGCAGGGCGAGAGCCTCAGCCGCTTGCTGCCCACCGGGATCGCCGAAAAGTTGCGCCGCGAAGGTCGACGGATCGGGGAGACCGAAACCTTGATGGTCACGGTGTTGATGTCGGACATCCGCGGCTATTCGACGATCGCGGAGGATGCGAATCCGACTGTCCTGGCGCGCCAGCTCAACGAGCATCGCGCCGAGATGAACCGCGCCATCCTGGCGCAGGGCGGCACCGTGATGCAGTTCGTCGGGGATTCGGTGATGGCGGTCTTCGGCGCTCCGCTGCCGCAGGTCGACCATCCCCAGCGAGCGCTGGACACGGCGCGGACCATGCACGACGCCCAGATGGAGGTCAACCGCCGATGGGCCACGGAAGGGCTTCCCCCCTTCGAGCTCGGCATCGGGTTGTCGACCGGCGAGATTGCGGCCGCGCTGCTAGGATCGGACGAGCGACTCGAGTATTCGCTGGTCGGGGACAGCGTCAATCTCTGCCAGCGCTTGCAGCAGTTCGCGCGAGGAGGGGAGACGATCTTGAGCGAGGCGACCTATGGAGCGCTGGGCCGATCGATTGAGGCGGAGATGCTTCCGCCGGCTCAGGTCAAAGGGAGACACGCTTCCGTGCAGGCGTACCGGATCGCGGCCCTGACGCCGGCCTGAAGAAGTGGTGACAGCTGTCCGCCGCTTCGCGCCGAGGCTAAGCGGTTCGTTCTACGCGGCCGCGCTGCTGTGGCTGCTGGTGGTGGCGTTGCTCGTGGTCGGTGCGATCGCCATCTATGTTCCGGATTGGAGCCAGGCTCGGGCCGACTTCCAACCCAATGGATCCGATGTCATATCCGCGTTTCCCATCCTCGCCTTTGCCACGGTGGGCGCGTTGGTGGTCTGGTCTCAGCCGCGCAATCTCGTTGGCTGGTTGCTGATCGCCACCGCATTTGCCGCAACCTTCCTCATCTCGCCCAAGCTGTATGCGGGCCTGGCCATCGATCTGGGGTGGACATGGCTGCCCGCGCCCGATTGGATTTACTGGATTGGCCAGTTCAGCTGGGTCGCCGTCTTCCAACTGTTCCTCGTCCTGCTGCCGCTCTACTACCCGGACGGCCGTCTCCCCGGACGGCGATGGCGGGTGCTCCTCTGGGCTTCCGCGTTGATGGTCTTGATCGCCTTCATCACCGCGCTCGATCCGGCGTCAGCACCGACCGGGGTGGCCAACCCGCTGGGAATCGCGTCGTTGGCAGGCGTGAGCAATCTCCTGTTTCTTCCGTTCTTCGTCGTCTTCCTGGGCACCAGCCTGGCGGCTGTCCTCTCATTGGTGGTGCGCTATCGGAAAGGAAACTCACAAGATCGTCAGCAGCTGAAGTGGCTGATGGCGGCGGCCGCCCTCCTGCTGTTGGCCTTTGCGCTGCAGTTTCTGGTGCCGGCGTTCCAGAACGACTTCCTCATTCCGCTTGTCGCGCCCGCCTTGCCGATTGCGGTTGGCATCGCCATTCTGCGTTACCGCCTCTACGACATCGACTTCATCATCAACAAGGCGCTGGTGTACGGCGGGCTGGCGGCAGTGATCACGGCCGTCTACGTCCTCATCGTGATCAATATTGGGGCCTTGATCGGGGGCAGCCAGCGGCTCTGGCTGTCGTTGCTGTCGACGGCGCTGATCGCGCTCGCTTTTCAACCGCTGCGGCAGCGAGCGCAGCGTTTGGCGAACCGCCTCGTCTACGGACGCCGGGCGACGCCGTACGAGACCCTCTCGCAATTCAGCGAGCACCTGTCGGAGACGTACTCGCACGAAGACATCCTCGACCGGATGTCGCGGGTCCTGGCCCAGGGCACCGGCGCGGAACGCGCGGAGGTATGGGTCCGCTCCGGCCCGCGACTCGTCCTCGCCTCCGCATCGCCGCCGTCGACGGAACCAGTCACGCCGGTGGCCATGCAGAATGGCACGCTGCCACCGATGCCACGCGATAGCGTGGTCCCGGTGAGCCACCAGGGCGAGCTGCTCGGCGCGCTGGCGGTCGACAAGAAGCGGGGTGAGAACCTGAACAACGTCGAGCAGAAGCTGATCAGCGACCTGGCGGGTCAGGCGGGGCTGGTGCTGAAAAACGTGGGGCTCAACCGTGAGCTGCTGGCTCGGCTCGACGACCTGCGCGCCTGGGCTGGCGGAGGCGGCGGCCGAGCCCGAGAGCAAGTCCCGTCCGATCCTGGCCCAGCTCAAGCATGATGCCGATGAGGCCCTCGACAATCTGCGCGAACTCGCCCGCGGAATCTATCCGCCACTGCTCGCCTCCGACGGTCTGCACGCTGCGCTCGGCTCGCACGTCCGCCGGCTCGCGATTCCCGTCAACCTTCGGGTCGACGACGTCCCGCGGCAGCCACGTGAGGTGGAGGGAGCCGTCTATTTCTGCTGCCTGGAAGCACTGCAGAACGTGGTCAAGTCCGCCGAGGCCTCGGCAGTCGACCTCCACATCTCAACCGAGCACTCCATGCTCACGTTTCGCGTCGAGGACGACGGCAAGGGCTTTGATCCCGCAACCGTGACGCGCGGATCGGGATTGCAAAACATGCGCGACCGGCTCGAAGCGTTAGGTGGGTCGCTCGAGGTTCGCAGCGCCCCGGGACACGCCACGACCGTCGTAGGCAAGATTCCCCTCAGCAGCTAGCGAGCGAAGTCAGTCAGGCGGCGGCCCCACGATCTCAATCTGATACTTTCGCGCCAGCTCCACCAGCCGGCCCTCGTCGATGGGACCTGGCGGCGGCACAGCGCGACTGGGTGCCGGTTCGCCAAACTCCTCGACGAAACCGGCAAAGCCTGATGGAAAGCCGAAGGTGAGGGCTCGCGCGCCGTGCGGCCCAACCTTGAAGGTGTGCGGGATTTCGCGTGGGGCGAACACCCAGCTCCCGACGGTCGCGGTCAGCTCATCGTCGCCGCAATGGAAGGTCATATCGCCGTCGAGCACATACCAGGCCTCGTCCTCGGCGTGATGAAGATGGCGAGGCACGACGTAGCCGGGTGGCATGGTCTGGTCGAGCAGGTCGAATCGATGGTTGGTGGCCTCGCCTTCAGCTTTGTGCACGAGAAGCGCCCCGGCAAACCATGTCGCCCTTCCATCGCCGTCGGCTACCGCATACGGTCCGGTTGTAACTCTGGTTTCCACTGCCTTACCTCCTTTTCTGCAAACGACTTCGGACAAGGTCGTTGATCACCTGGGGTACCGTCTCTGTTGCGACGCCCGCGTCGGTCAGCGCCTTCCAGAATGGAAAGTCGATGAGCGCCTTGATCACACTCATGGTTTGGGCGTCCACGAACGCATCGCCCAGCGCGGTCTGAATCAAAACGCCCAGCACCCGGTCCTGTAAGCGGACGGCACGGTCGAGCGCGGGGACGCTTTTCGCGTCGCGCCGGGCCGCCGCCAGCCAGCCTGCGCCGAGCTCGTAGCATCGGCAGGACTCGCGAATCAGCCGCTCGATTCGGGGCGCGGGACGCGTGAGCCCGGCAAACGCGGCCGCTGCTTGGGCTGGCGTTGGCAGGCTGGCGCCGGCTTCGAATGCGGTTCGGGCGCAGGCCGGGACCAGCTCGCCCAGTGATGGGAAGTGTCGGTATACCGTGGCGGTCGAGACGCCGGCTCCTTCAGCGATCTCCTCCCAATTGGTGGCGATCACGCCGCGCTGGGCGTGCAGGCTGATGGCCGCGTCGATGATCCGCTGTCGCGTCTCCTGGACGGCCCGCTCGCGCGTGGCCATCTGATAGCGGCGGGGCATCAGGTGGCCCTCTGAGAAAAATTCACGCGAGAAATATTATCACCAAATGCGCGGGCGCCTGGTCCGCGTGGTGGCGAGCTCTCTCCCTAACTCAGAATGGCGTAGGCCCGCACCGGGAAGCTGGCCCCACCGACCCAGGCAATCGGCACAGCATGCAGTCGCGCTCCCTCTGCCGGCACCGCCTTCAGGTTGGTCAGGTGCTCGCCGATCGGGATACCCGCCCGCAGCAGCCGGGTATGGGCCGGTCGTGCCGGATCACCGGTGTGATCGATGTTGAGGGAGTCGATCCCGACGAAGGCCGCCCCGTTGGAGACCAGCACGTCGCACGCCTCGGCCGTGAGGTATGGATTATCGGTGAAGTAGGCCGGCGTGCCCCAGCGCTCGGAGAAATCGGTCCGCACCAGGACGGCACGGCCGTCCAACCGAAGGTCCTGGAAAGCCGCTTCGCCAATCGCCCGGCCGGCGGCCGTGGCATCGACGATGACGATGGCCAGGTCCGCGAGTCGTTCGAGGGTAAGTCCGGCGAGGTCGGTGCCGTCACGGTAGCGATGCCGGGGCGCGTCGACGTAGGTGCCGGTGTTCCCGCAGAGGTGGAGGCTGGCGATGTAGAACTCCGCCTGACCCTGGTAGCGCTCGCGCGAAGATTCATAGTCGACGACCACGTCGACCTCTGGCTCCGGCAGGCCCGGATAGGTCTTCATGCCCGGCACGATCTGGTGGCTCAGCTCAACGAAACGTGGCATCGAGCAGCTATCCTACCGATCCCGTCCCACGGCTCTCACAAGAATCAGCCGGCCGCTGAGTTGAACCTGCAACCCCGGCAAGACGATGCAGGCGTATCAATCGGTACCATGCCTCTACTGCGGCGCGACCTGGAACCCGCCAGGCGCTCAGACCTGCGCCAAATGCCACAACCCGCTTGCGGCTGCCCAGCCCGTCTACGCCGCCCCGTTCGCGGCGCCGCAGGTCGTGCCGGCGACCGCGGCGAATCGCGGCTTTTACCGTTCGCCAGTGCGCACCTTCCTGTTCGCCCTGGTGGCAAGCGACGCCTACCTGGTCTGGTGGGCATTCCAGCTGCTCGGCTTTGCCCAGCGCGAGCGGTTTCCCAAATCGGGCTCGCCCTGGTGGGTCCTGTTCCCGTTTATCGACCTGGTCTACATAAGCCGAGCATTCAAAGGAACCGCCGAGGCGGAAAAGTCGGCGCTGGGTCAGACCAGCCTCCCGGTCGGCGCGGTGAACGCTGGCTTGATCCTCGCTCTCGTGCTTGGCCGGGTCACCGGCAAGGTCTACGGCGTGACCGGTTTCCTCCTTGACGTTTCGATCGCCATCATCATCGCCTCGGTGCTGTTCCTGGTTCAGCGCTCCGCGAATCGGTTCCAGGCGGCCGCTCACCCGGAGCTGGGCCCATCACCGACCGGGATGGCCGGTCGCTATACATGGGGCGAGATCGTTGCTCTCATCGTCGGTTGCATCCTGACCCTGGGCCTCTTCTCGGCGGACCTGTTTCCTGCCTGATTCGCCGCAAGAGCTTCTATGACGCCGAGTTAATGGTGGGCTTCCGCCAGGAACAGCAGCGCGGCTCTCACCCGACGATGGGCATCCTTCTCCTCTTGAAGGCCAAGCTTGGAAAAGATGGAGTTGATGTGCTTTTCGACGGCGCGCTCGGTAAGGAATAGTCTTGCGGCGATTGCCGCGTTGTTCTTCCCCTCCGCCATGGCCGCCAGCACCTCCTGCTCCCGTGGCGTGAGGTCGCGCAGCGGCGAGTCGGTTTTGCGGGTGCGGGCGGCGACCAGCGCCTCGACGACCTTCGAATCGATGACCGAGCCGCCCCTGGCGACCTCGCGGATGGCGTTAACCAGTTGCTCGATATCGGAAACCCGCTCTTTTAAGAGATAGGCGCGGCCAGCGGCGCCCTTCGCCAGCAGGCTCAGCGCGTATTCCGGCTCCGCGTACTGACTCAACACCACAACGCCGATCTCCGGGTGGCTCTCCCGGATCAGGGCTGCCGCCCGAATGCCTTCGTCGGTGCCACTCGGTGGCATCCGGATGTCGGTCACGACCACGGCCGGGCGCTCCGCCTCGACGGCTGCCATCAAGCTGTTGAAGTCGGTGGCGGTGGCGGCCAACTCGAGCTCGGGCTGTGTCTCGATCAGCTGCTTGACGCCTTCCCGTAACAGGTAGTTGTCATCCGCGAAGACGACCCGAATTGGCACCGTGACAGCTTAGTGCCAGCCGGCTGGCGGCAGCAGGCTTCCCCGCCGAAAGGGGGGCTGGCATCCTTTTGCCATGCGCCAGTTGATGCCATCCTTCTTATTGGAGACATAGAGAGATGAGCGTTCGAGTCTTGATCGTCGACGACCAGGCGCCATTCCGGGATGCCGCTCGGGCGGTGGTGGAGGCCACCGACGGCTTTGACGTCATTGGCGAATCATCAACCGGCGAAGCCTCAGTCGACGCCACCCAGCAGCTCAAACCCGACCTTGTCTTGATGGATGTGAACCTGCCGGGCATCAACGGCCTCGATGCAACCCGGCGCATTTTGCGCGACTCGAACGGCGTGGTGGTCGTGCTGCTGCTGTCGACGTACGACGAAGAGGATTACGCATCGAAGGCCGCCGAGTGCGGCGCCTCCGCCTACATCGCGAAGTCGCGATTCGATCCCGAGCGGCTGACCGCGGCCTGGGCGACCGCGACTGGGGAGCCGGCGACCTGATGATTCGGGCGCGGCTTAATAGAAGCCCAAGCCTTGACGCATCCGCTCAGGCGAACGGACGCCGCCGTGGGCTGGTGCCGATCGAGCAGGGGACGCCATTCACCATGAGCATCGACCAGGACGTGGTTTTGGGGTCGTAAACCTGCGAGGGGCAGGTGGGCCACCGCTCAGCGAGCACCGGAGACAGGAACTCGGTGCCGGGAAGGAAGTAGTCAGCTTCGAATTGGTCTAAGCCAGACGGCGTCGAATACCAGGTGTTTGCGACGCCTTGGAGTGCATTGGTCATGAACTGGTGCCAGATCGGCGCAGCACCAACGATCCCGGTTGAGCTGTGACTGAGCGGCGTATTGTCCGGGTTTCCAACCCAGGTGACGGTCGCCAGCGTTGGGCTGAATCCCAGTGTCCAGTTATCGCGAAAACCCTCGGACGTCCCGGTCTTGGCGGCGACCTGCCGTCCGCTCAGCGTGAGGTCGCTGTTGCAGCCGAACTCCATGCAGCGGTTCTGGTCGTCGGAAAGGATGCTCGCCATGATGTAGGCGACGTCCGGGCTCAGTGCCTGGTCGGAATTCTGTGCCGGATCGTAGGCGAAGGCCGTTTTACCAGTCGCGTCGGTGATCTTCAATATGGGTGACGCGCGGTGCACGACTCCGAGGTCGGCCAGCGTCGAGGTGGCGACCGCCATGTCCAACACGGAGATGGGATAGGCGCCCAGGGTGAGGCTGGGCCCGTAGAACGAATCGGGCTGGGTCAGCGTCGTGGCGCCCATCCGCCGGGCCACATCGAGCACCGCGGGGATGCCGGTCAGCAGCTCGACCTTCAAGGCGGGGATATTGAGCGAGTTGCCGAGCGCTTCCTTCACCGGGACGATGCCGTGCCAGCGGCCGTCGTAGTTAGTTGGCGCGTAGGGGCCATTGTTCGTGCCGCCGATCGGGAAGACGAGTGGCGCGTCGAGGATGGGGCTGTCCATGTTGACCGTCTTGTTGGCCAGCGCCGCGCTGTAGGTGAAGATCTTGAACGCCGATCCAACCTGGCGGGTGGGCGACGTGGCCATGTTGATCTGCCCGCCGGGCGCGTTGTAGTCAGCCCCGCCGACCATGGCCACAATTTCGCCGGTCTGCGGATCCATGCTGACCAGCGCGGCATCGTGAAAGTTGTAGTAAGTGCCCGCCCGTGAGACTTGCGCGGTGACGGCCGCCTCCGCCTTCGCCTGCAACCCCAAATCCAAGCTCGTCGTCACCCGGTATCCGCTATTGCTGTCGGGGCTGATGTGGTATTGCTGACGAAGTGTGGTCAGCACGTAATCCACGAAGTACGGGGCTTTGATGGTCGTGGCCGGTGGGAAGACCTGCAGCGGGGCGGCGACCGCGGCCGCGGCCTGCGCGGAACTGATGTCACCCTGACGCACCATGGCGGCAAGCACCTGCGCCTGTCGAGCACGGGCCGCCTGTGGGTGCTGGACGGGGTCGAATGCGCTGGGTGACCGGGGAATGCCGGCGAGCAAGGCTGCCTGGCCCAGAGTCAACTTTGCTGCGCTCGTATGGAAGTATGTCTGCGCCGCGGCTTCGACGCCGTAGGCCTGGTTGCCGAAATAGATCGTGTTCAAATACAACCCGAGAATCTGGTCCTTGCTGTACTGCCGGGTCAGTGCGACGGCAACCACCGCCTCGCGCAGCTTGCGTTGCAGCGTGTCGGGCGCGTTCGGGCCGAAGTACAGCTGCTTGACGAGCTGCTGCGTGATCGTGCTGCCCCCTTCCACGAAGCGAAGGTGAACGAGATCGTCCCACGCGGCCCGTAGGATCGCGCCCGGGTCGACGCCGCTGTTCTTGTAATAGCTCCTGTCTTCGACGGCGATCGTCGCATCCACAAGGGACGGTGACATGCTCGCCAGCGGGACCACGATGCGATGGCTGCCCTGGTTGCCGATGTCGGCAATCAGGTTGCCATTGCGGTCATAGATGAGCAGGTCTTGCGGCAGGGTGCTCGCTGAGAAGCCTTGCACGTTCGGTAGCGGACCAACGGCAAGGGCCGCGCTCGCGGTCGCAACCGTGGCGGTCAGCATCACGATTGCCAGCACTAGCAACGCGACTTCGCGGCGCGACCGTCGGGCCGCCCTCCGGCGGCGCCGCCGCGGTGTCCGAATTAGGCGCAGCTTCCGTTCCTCCGACTACCGGTGAGCAGGGGCTTCCTTCAGTCGATGACATCGCAGGATGACCGACCCGACCCCGGAAAATCATGAGGGAGCGATGAGCAATCGGTAAGACTTGCCGCTGAGCTCGCTGGCGTAAGAACGCACTAAGGCTTTCATGAAAGCAGCCCAAAGATCGACGCGGGCTGTCATGAAATTGCAAGGTTTCGCCCTGCACGCTACGCCGGTATCCGTGCCGGCCATGGATCGCGCACGCTCCCGCCACCGACCGAGCGACCGAACGATGAAACGCCGAAGATTCGCGTTCGAGTCAAGGAGGTCGTCATGCCGGACAACTCGATCGATCGCACCGTCAGCCGTCGCACCGTCCTCAAAGCCGCCGCCGCGACCGGTCTCGCCCTATCGACCCATGGTCTTGTGGAGTTACTGGCTCAGCCGACCATGCGACTGGCGATGGCCGCACCTGCCACTCTGCCCGACATCCAGTTCGACATTCGCGCCTTCGTCCCGCCGGCGCAAACCGTCGACGGCGTCGTCGTGCGCTTCGGCCCGGTGTTCACCCGCTTCGTCACACTCAAGCTCGCGCGCACCCCGGACCTCGCCGACCAGCAACGACTCGTGGCCGCCCTGGCCGCCATCGAGGGCAGGTACCCCTTTAACCCAGGCGGCGTGTTCGTGTTCATGGCCTACGGGATCCCATATTTCAAGCGGCTTCCTGGCGGTATGCGCGGCGGGCTGGTACGAGGGTACATTCCCCGGTTGCGATCGGCACGAAATCGGCTCGCACTCGAAGAAGCGGTGGCCGGCCCAACCGATGTGGCGCGCGCCAATCCCGGCATCAAGAAGGCGGCATACCACGTCCCGGTGGCGATCGAGGCGAATGATGTGCTTCTCACGGTCCGCAGCGACGTCCTTGGCCACACGAGCGATGTGGTCGATTGGTTACTCGGTCGCAGCAACCGGCTCAATGGGGCCTTCGTGGCCTCCCCGGATTTCAATGGACTGCTGGCGGTCACCTCGAATCGCCTGATGTTCCAGCAGATGGGCCTGCCGCGGCGCGTGGCCGACGAGCAGCACCTCCCATTCGCCGCCCGCGTCAGCGATCGCTCACCGATGTGGATGGGCTTCGCCGACCAGCAAGCCAGCGGCAGCGGGCCGCCCGAGATCACGACGTTTCAGGGGAATCCGTCGGCGGCCCTGACCAGTTGCGGATCAGCCGATTACATGCGTAATGGCGCAATCCAGCACCTCTCGCATGTGATCCTGGACCTGGATGCGTTCTACGCCGTTCCGGAGGAGCCCTTTACCGAACGCGTTCAGTACACGTTTCGATCCAATCCGATTCCCGTGCTCGGCAGTGCCGACCAGTACAGCGGCGGTGGTGGGCCGGCGTTCCTGGACAACGTCTTCCAGGGTGTCAACGATGCCCGAGCGAATGCCGCCGGCATCAAGACTTTCGAAGGCGAGCATCGGATGGGTCACCTGGCCGCGCTGCAGCGTTCATCACGGGCGGCCGATGGGACGCCCATCCACATTCGCATGGACGGGCCGGGGTACGACTCGATGGATGTCCCGGACGGCCGCGCTCAGCCGAAACTCCAGTTCACCGTGTTCGTGCCGACCGCCGACTTTTTCGCGAAGATGCGCCGAAACCAGGCCTCGCTCGACCTGGTTCGAAAGTACGGGGTAGCCGATGAAGACAATGGGCTCGAGCGATTCATCACCGCCACCCGCCGTCAGAACTTCCTTGTCCCGCCGCGACGACACCGGGCGTTTCCGCTACTCGAGATCGCCTACGGATTGCATGGACAGTCACTCGCAGGCCATCAAACCGTAAGCTGAAAGAAGAGGGGTGGCTGAACCTGGAGGTGCCGCATGGCTGAGCAAGACGACCCTCGTTCCGAACCAAGACCTGACATCGAGGCCGATCAGGAGGGCAAGGTTGGCGGACCGGACATCCAGGTCGACGAGAAACGCGGGGTCGGCGTCCCCGATATCAAGCCCGACGAGTCTGAAGTCTAGCTTCGGCTACCGCGAGAGGCGTTAGACCGGGCGGAGATTCTCGCGACGCGCCTGTCCGGAGAGGAGGCCTTTCAAGTGCTCCTGCTCGGCGATGGACGCCGCGTCGCCCGAAAACGCTTCCAGTGCCTGCACCGACTCCCAACGCGACACGGCGATGAGATCCTCTTTGTCCTGGTCGGACTCGCAGGCCTGCGCCCCGAAACAACCCTTCGTATCGGCGGCCCGAGCCGCCATCCGCTTCATGGCGGCCATGAGGTCCGCCCGCTTTCCCGACGCCGGCCGGTAGCGCGACACGTTGACGACGGCCGCATGCTCGGGCATGGCTGGAAGTCTACTCAAATTCCGAGGTAGGCCTTGCGAACGGCTGGGTCCTGGCGCAGGTCCGCAGCCTGGCCGCTCATCGCGATCCGTCCGTTCTCCAGCACGTAGCCGCGGTCGGCGATCTCGAGGGCGAGCACGACGTCTTGCTCGACCAGCAGCACGGCCGTGCCGTCCTGATTGATCGTCTTTACGATTTCCATCACCCGATCCACCACCTTTGGGGCGAGGCCCAACGATGGCTCGTCGATCATCAACAGTTTCGGCCGGGCCATCAGTCCGCGACCGATGGCGACCATCTGCTGCTCGCCGCCCGACAGCGTGCCGGCTTCCCGCTCGAGCTTGTCGCCGAGCGCCGGAAAGTACTGGAGGATCCGCTGCATATCGTCCCGCACCTCGCGGTCGTGGCGCCGGTAAGCGCCCAGCAACAGGTTGCGCGCCACCGTCATGGTGCCAAAGAGGCGCCGGCCCTGCGGTACGTGGACCATACCGCTGGCGACGATCAGCTCGGGGCGAAGACCCGTGACCAGCCGGCCGCCGAAGCGGATGGCGCCATGGAAGACGCTGACCAGCCCGGAGAGGGCGCCAAGAAGCGTGGATTTCCCGGCGCCATTCGCGCCGATCAGTGCGACGAGCTCGCCTGGGCGCAGCTCGAGTCCCACGTCGAAGAGCACCGGCGTCCCGCCGAAGCCGGCGGTGAGCTCCTCGACCTCGAGCAGCGAGCTCATGTTTTCTCGTTTCCCTCCCCGTTGGGGGAACGGTCGGGCGGGGGTTTCTGCCGCCGGGCATAACGCTCGCCGAGGTAAGCCTCGATGACTCGGGGGTCGTTCAGGACCTCCGCCGGCGGACCCTCGACGAGTGTCCGCCCGAAATTGAGGACCAGCGCCTGGCTGCACACGCCCACGATCACCTTCATCACGTGTTCGATGAGTACGATCGTCACCCCTTGTTCCTGGACCCGCCGCACCATCGTCAGGGCCTGCTCCACCTCGACGCTGTTGAGGCCGGCCATTACTTCATCGAGCAGCAGCAGTCGTGGACGCATGGCGAGCGCGCGGGCAACCTCCAGACGTTTGCGGTCCGGGACGGTGAGGCGGAGCACGGTGTGATGCCGCTTCTCGCCGAGCCCCACCAGGTTGAGGACCTCATCGGCCTCTTTAAGAGCCGCGCCGGGTTGCAATCGTCCATCGGGCCGACCGAACAGCGCGCCCATGGCGGTGTTTTCGCGGACGGTCATCGACGGGAACGGTCGCACGATCTGGAAGGTGCGCCCGATACCCAGGCGGGCGATCCGGTACGGCGGCATGCCGCTGATCGACTGCTCCTCCCAGCGGATGTCGCCGGCGTCGGCACGAGTGAGTCCGCTGATGCAGTTGAGGAGGGTCGTCTTGCCAGCGCCGTTGGGCCCGATGATGCCCAGCACCTGGCCGGGCTCGATCGTAAAGGTCACGCCGGCCAGGGCCTTGACTCCGCCGAAGCGCTTGCTGACGTCGCGGACCGCCAGCAGGCTCATGCGCTGGTTTCGCGCAGGGTCTGACGGAGATACCGGAGTGACAGCCGGCTCTGGCCGCCGAAGAAGTCGATGACGCCGCGCGGGATGAAGATCACGCAGACCGCCAGCAGCACCCCCAGCCCAATCTGGGAGTACACCGCCTTGGAGCCGCCCCCGGCCAGCGTCTGGATGATGAGTTCCAGGGAGATGGCCCCGGCCACCGGTCCCAGCACGGTGCCGGCTCCGCCAACCACGGCCATCAGGATCATCTGCACGTTGTCGGAAATCGCGAAGACGTTCTCCTGGTTGATGAAGCTGTTCCATTGGGCGAAGATCCCGCCGGCCAGTCCGGTCAGCGCTGCCGCGATGCAGAACGCCGCAACCTTATAGAGGTTGGTGTTCACGCCGATGATCTTGGCTGCCTCTTCGTTCTCCCGGATCGCCAGCAATCCATAGCCGAAGCGGGTGCGCAGGATGAGCCAGGTGCTGCAAACGGCGAGCGCGGCCGCTCCCAGCATCAGATAGAAAAAGAGCAGATCAGAGCGAACGATTGGCAGGAAAAGCCCGGTCGACGCCCCGAGCGGCGCCAGGTTGTTGACGACTTCTCCGACCGCCACACCGATGCCCAGGGTCGCGACCGCGAAGTAATGCCCCCGCAACCTGAGCAGCGGGATGCCGACGATCAGCGCAAACACGGTCGCCGTCACCGGCGCGACGATCAGCGCCAGGGGGAACGGCCAGCCGCGGCTGCTGACCAGCACACCGACGGTGTAGGCGCCGATCCCGAAGAAGGCGACATTCCCGAAGCTGGCATAGCCGGTCAGGCCGCCGATGATATTCCAGGCGGACGCCATCACGACGAACATCGCCACGGTGGTGGCGATCCGGAACCACAGCTTGTCGGCGAGCAACGGCAGGCCGGCCTGCTGGGCCGCATCGGTCGAGGTCAATGGCACCAGGATCACGAAGGCGAGCAGGGCGATCCCGATAGGCAGGGCGAAGCGGCGCAGACTTCGCGGCACGCGCTCCTCGCGCGCGATCATGCCAGCCGGCCGAGGAGTCCCCTCGGCCGCACGACGAGCACGATGACCAGCACCACGAACGCGATCGCGTTGGCGTAACCCGGGCCCGGCCCGCTCTGTCCAAGGATCTCGATCAACCCAAAGGTCAGTCCGCCCAGAACCGTCGCGCTCACCCGGCCCAGCCCACCCAGAATGACGACCGCGAAGGCTTGCAAGGTATAGGGGTCACCGGCGGTCGGCGTGATCGATTGGAAGGTGCTGATGATGCCGCCCGCCACCCCGGCGAAGGCCGCACCGATGCCAAAGGTCAGGGCGTACATGTGGCGCAGATCGATGCCAACCAGCTGCGCGGCATCGCGGTCGGCACCCACCGCCAGGATGGCGGCGCCGATCCGGGTGCGGTTCAAGATCGTCCACATGGCGCCCGCCAGCAGGAAGGCGACGACCAGTCCGCCGAACCGGATGTAGGGGATCGTGACGCTGCCGAGGTGCAGCCCGTTGCCCGAATACGAAGGCGTGACGGAGCGGAAGTCGGGCGTGAAGATCAGCAGCAGCAGGCTGACGATGATGAGGTTGATCCCGAAGGTGAGCAGGAAGGTGAACAGAAGCGGCGCGCGGATGACCCGGTTGATGACGCCTCGCTGCAGGGCATAGCCGATGACGAACAGGACGAGGGCATCGATGGGCAGACTCAGAAACGGGTCGATGTGCCAGCGCGTGAACAGGTCCCAGGTGATGTACGAGCCAACGATCACCAGCGCGCCATGGGCCAGGTTGACGATGTTGAGGATGCCCCACACCAGGCTGAAGCCGAGGGCGACCGCGACGTAGATCCCACCCAGCAGGAGGCCGAGGATGACCTGCTGGGTGAATTGGCTCACGAGCTCAGCTCGGCGGTAAGGACCTCTGTCCTAACGCGAGCTCCAGGGCGGCGTCGGATACTGTGGCTTACCGTTGGCGACGTCCGCGGGGAAGACGGTGTAATGGGTGCCGTTCTGGATCTGTTCGACGACCATTGGCTTGAAGGTATTGATGCCGCGGCTGTCGAACTTGATCTGACCGAAGAACGTCATCACATCCAGGCCGGCCAGGGCGTCGCGGACCTTGGTCGCGTCCAGCGAGCCCGCGTTCTCGATCGCTTTCTGGAACGCCAGGCAGGCCGCCGTCGACTCGGCGACATGGTAGTCGGGATCGTCGGTCGTGCTGTACTTGGTCTTGTACGCCTTGACGTACTCGCTGACGGAAAGATAGAAGGACGGCTTGTATTTGACCTGCGGAGTCCACTGGGAGCCGTCGAAGACGTAGTTCGCATCGGGCCCCAGGGCCTTGATGAAGTCCGGCGTTGACGGACCGACCGAGTAGGCGAAGATCTTGGCATTCAAGCCGAGCTGCTTGGCCCCCTTATTGATCGCGATGGACTCCGCCAGGTGGCCCGAGTTCATAACAATGTCCGGATTGAGCCGCGCGGCCTGACTGATCAGCCCGCTGACCTCGGGCGCCGCCGCGGGATACTGCTTGGTGAAGATCACCTGGAAGCCCTTTGTTGGGGCGTAGTCCTCCACGGCCTTGGCCACCTCGACGGAGAAGTTGTCGTTGGCGGTCAGCATCGCAATGGTGGTCGGCTTCGGGCTCAGGGTGGCGGCCATGTCGAGGACCCCGGTCAGGTACTTGTTGGCCGGCGACAGGACGCCGAATGTGAATTTGTAGCCCTTGCTGAAGATGGACTGGGCGGCGCCGTTCGCCTCCACCATGGGGACCCCATTTTTCTCCGCGACGATGGCATCGGTGGCGGTGGCGGCGCTCCCGTAGGGTCCCAGGATGAACTGCGCCTTCTCGTCGGTGATGAGTTTCTGGACCAGGGTTGCTGAGAGGTTGGGAGTGCTCTGGTCGTCCTCATACTTGATCTGGACCGGGTGCTTGACGCCGTTGACGACGATCCCGCCGCGCTGGTTGATCCAATCGAGCCAGAGATCGTAGCCCTGCTTCGTCAGGCCCCCTTCCTTGGACTGCGCTCCAGTGAGGGAGACGGCCGCTCCGAAGACGATTGCCGCTCCGGTCGTCGGGGTGCCACCGCCGGAGGCGCCGCCACACGCCGTCACCACGACGGCCGTAAGCGCCAGCAGGATACCGAGCTTCTCCCTCCGCATCGGTATCAATAAATGTAGCGCTTTTGAGCGCGTGCTTGCTACCGAGACGTCGAGTTGCGGTACTTGATCACGGCCAGGGGGATGAAGACGGCGAGGATCGCGGCGATCCAGGCCACCGACTGAATTAGCGCCCATCGGGTGTCGGCAGTCGTGAGCGCCGGGTTCACGTGGAAGAGTCCCCGCAACGCGTCCGACAGCACCGTCACCGGGTTGTGCTCGGCGAAGGGCCGTAGCCAACTCGGCATCGTCGAGACCGGCACGAACGCACTCGAGGCGAAGGTCAGCGGAAACATCCAGATGAATCCGCCGGACTGCGCGGCCTCGACACTGCCCACGGCGAGTCCGATGAAGGCCGAGATCCACGAGAAGGCGAAGCTGATCCCCATCAGGACGAGGATCCCGAGCATGAATTCGAAGACGGTGCCCTGCGGCCGGAACCCAACCAGAAAGCCGACGATCAGCATGATGGCGACGGTGAACCCATTGCGCGCCAGGTCGGCCACCGTCCGCCCGCTCACGACCGCGGACGACGACATCGGGAGCGACCGAAAGCGATCGATCAATCCCTGGTGCATGTCTTCGGCCAGGCCGATACCGGTGATGACGCCGCCGAAGGCGACGGTCTGGACAAAGATCCCGGGCATGAGGTAGTTGACGTACTGCCCGCCGGGGACCTGGATCGCGCCGCCGAACACATAGCGGAAGAGCAGTACGAACATGACCGGCTGGATCGCGACGAAGACGATCAGCTCGGGAGCTCGTAGGGTACGCAGCACGCTGCGCCTGGCGAGCACCATCGCGTCGAGGAACGCCCAAACGAAGGCCGGCCGCCCCGTGATCGGCTGGTATCGCGTTCCGGGCGTGATATTCCGGGCGACGGCCATCAGCTTGCTCTCCGCGCCCGGTCTCGACCAGACTCAACGGTCTTCTCCCGTTCGGCCTCGTGACCGGTGAGCGTAAGGAAGACATCGTCGAGACTGGGCCGGTGGAGCTGCAGGTCCGTGATATCGATCCCTGCAGCATCGAAGTCGCGCACAAGCGAGGCCAGCTGGCTGGTGCCATCGGCGGAGGGCCCGGATAACCGCCGCTGGGCGGCGTCGATCGTCACCTCGCCCGACAGATGACGGCGGGCGACGTCGGCGGCGCGCGCGAGATCGGCGTTTCTGGCCACCGCCACCTCGATCCGGTCGCCGCCAACTCGCGTCTTCAAATCGTCGGAGGTTCCCTCGGCGATGACGTGGCCGGCATCGACGACCGCGATCCGGCTGGCGAGCTCGTCCGCCTCTTCGAGATATTGGGTGGTGAGCAGAATGGTGGAGCCTTCTGCGACCAGGGAGCTGATCACACCCCACATCTGACGCCGGCTCCGCGGGTCGAGCCCGCTGGTCGGTTCGTCGAGGAAGAGAACCGGCGGCAGGATTACCAGCGACGCAGCGAGGTCGAGCCGCCGCCGCATGCCGCCCGAGTACGTCTTCGCCATTCGGTTGGCGGCATCCGTCAGATCAAACTGGACGAGCAGCTCGAGCGCGCGCCGCCGGGCATCGTGGGCGGAGAGATGATAGAGACGTCCAATCATCTCCAGGTTCTCGACGCCGGTCAGGTACTCATCGATCGCCGCCGACTGGCCGGCCAGGCCGATGTGCGACTTGATCCTGTCAGGTTCCCTAGTCACGTCGTATCCAGCGACCGTGGCGCGCCCGGCATCGGGCTTCAGTAGCGTCGTAAAGATGCGCACCGCGGTGGTCTTGCCCGCCCCATTGGGGCCGAGAAGCGCGAGGAGAGTGCCCTCCTCGACCTGCAGATCGAGCCCATCGAGCGCTCGAACGCGGCCGTAGTTCTTGACCAGGCCTTCGGCGTAGATTGGATGACCGTTCATCATCCTGCACAGGTTACCCGCACGAAGCCTCCGACTCAAAATCTGAAG
>VBEN01000061.1 GCA_005881175.1 Chloroflexota bacterium | reverse complement strand
GTACCTCGTCGCCGACCGCGATCATTTCCATGGCCACGTCCGATTTATCTTTGTTGTGCAGCGTGGTCGTCGTGTGAAGCCTGGGGAGGTCGGTGCTTCCGCTGGAAAGCTCCACTTCCCCCGACGCGGTGCCGCCGGCACCACCCGCAACTCCCGCGCTGCCCTGAGCATTCTGGACGCTCTCGATGGTCTGGGTGAAGCGGAATTTCTTCATCCCCCGAACGTTTCCGATCGCCTCATGCGTGAGCGCCGGGCCATCTGTCGGATCGGCGGCGTGGGCGGCGGTGAAGTGAAGCGACAGCGTCGGCGCCGCGACCGGGGCGGCGTGGGTGGCGGGCAGGAGGCGAGCGAGGGCGAGTCCGGCCAGAACGGCGAGCACCAGCGCCGGGCCCAGCAGCCGCGCGAGCATCTTCTGCCTCACCTTCGATCCTCCTAGATCACCAGCCGCAGCGCGGTGGCATTTGCGGTCAGGATTGCGGCGCAGCCGGGTGTGATCGTCTTTCCGGTGGCCGGCGCGCCGACTTTGGCGGCGATCTCGCTGATCAGGGCGTCCAGCGTGTTTGCGGCGGCCCCATGATTGCCGGCCGACGCTTGCTTCTGCGCATTCTGCAGCTTGGTCAATAGCGATTGCAGGGTCGAGTCGGTGGTGATGCAGCCGCGATTTCGAGCCGTGGCGAGGTTATTCGTCAGGCTGGAGGCTGTCACCACCGTTACCCAGGAGACGTTCGCGGTGCCGAGATTCCCAAGGGTATCTGCTTCCTGGGCGTGGTACCAGTGAATACCGGCCGGGTAGTCGAACAGATCGAGGATCTTGGGAATCGGCATTGACATGCCATCCACCGAGTTGGCGGCCGTGCTGGCATCGACGCCCGACCCCGGGCCGTCGTCGGCGGTAAAGCTGAGCGGCAGCATGGCATCGGAGGGGTAACTCGTCTGGGGCGGCACGGGGCTCGTCACCGTGATCTTCGGTGGCGTGCCGTCCAGCGAGAAGACTCGCGTCTGCTGCCCTTCCTGGTTACAGATTCCCTTGCCGTCGGTGGCGAAGAACTGCACCGACTTCGATCCATCGGCCCCTGGCAGCTTGAAGGGCGCGACGTCCGGTACCACGGCCGCCGGGTAGGCCGGCGGTGTGCTGCCGGTATCAAAAGTCCTGACCCGGAGGCGCAGATCCGCCTTATCCCAGTAACTATCAGTTGAGCCGATGCTGATGGTTGAGGAACCCGAAAGGTAGGTTGTCCCACCGCTGGAGACGCTGCCACCGTTGACGCTGAGCGTGCTGACGGGCGCCGTCGAGTCGCTGACGTTGGCAGGAGCGTCGATGGCTCCGGTGGCGGTGTCCAGATCGGCGAAGCCACCCACTACGCTGGGACTGGGGTTGAGGAAGACTTTGCGGAAGACGCGGTCGCGCGCCACACAGTCTTGCCAGAGGAGCATCTGGCCGGTGCCGTACGAATGGTTGTCGTTTGGCGAATGGGCGCGGAACTGGTATTCGGCGTCGATCGACTTGACCCAGCCGCCGCCGGCGATTCCGCCCGACCTTCCGCCGTCACCCTCGTTGGCCAGCATGATGTTCCCCGGGACAGACCAGTTGCCGCTGGTGTTGACGTGGGCCGCGTAGAGGCCGTTGAGGGCCGCGGTATTCCCTCCGGCCAAGGCCTTGACAAAGGTATTGAGGCCCGCCGGGTCGAGCATGGCCAGCTTGGCCATCTGGGCGGTGTCCTTAAGTGGGGCAAACTGCTCGAGATCGTAGTCGCCGAAGTGCTCGGTGGTATCGCCCTTCAGCCCGGTGCCGTCGTTATCGCTCCCGGCGGGGATATGCATGTCGGCATCGAGGCTGGCTCTGACCGTGGTCGTCAGCCCGAGCGGCGAATTGTCCTTGAAGTATTCCTCCGGCTCCTGGAAGATCCGAATCACCTCGCGCGGTTCGATTTTGCCGTCGCCATCCCGGTCGAGCGCCGCTTTGACGTTGGGGTTGAGGCAATTGGTCGGATCAAAGAAGCAGTTGATGCCGAGGGCGCCCTCGATGAAGACTGCCGCCAGCTTCTCCGCGATATCGCTGATGATGCCGTTGATGGCGGTCTTGGCCTTGCCGTAGAGGTCGGCAAGGAATTTGACGCCATCGCCCACGATCGGGATCGATTCGATGGCGCTGAAAATTGAGCTGAGGGCGTCACTGATGGCCGCGGTTACCCAATCGATGACCTCACTGACAAAGAAGATGGTGTTGCCGACAAAGTCTGGCAACCCCATCATCGAGAGCAGGTGGGTGAGGGCCCACTCCTTGAAGGCATCCATGATCTTGTCGGTATCCGGCTTGCTCCCGGTGAACATCTCCTGCGCGATGGTCTGCCAGACCTCGGGCCAGGCCTGCAGTCCGCTGGTGATGTCGTCGACCCAGTTGCCGATGTAGAGATCGATCAGCGCGTTGATGCCGAGCTCAATCAGGTTGATCGGGTCGTCGGTTGGGTCGGGAATGCAGACGCCGGCGACGTGCCCCAGGCAGTCCTGGGTCGACATGTCGGTCTCGATGCTGGCCTGCTGCGCCTTGAGGCCATCCTGCATGTTGAGGAAAAACTGGAAGAAACCGGAGTCCGAGTGCTGGCGGGAGAAGTCCGAGAGGATCAGGGTGTCGGCAATGAAGCCGGTGGGCGCGTCGATCTCGTAGCTGGTGTGGTCGAGACCGGCCTCGTCCTGAGCCGCCGTCGCCTCGAATCCAGGGCGGTGCTTGTCGGCGTACCCCTCCACCAGCACATGGCGCACCGAAATATCGGCGTGGGTGAGGTCGGTGAAGTCGGGGAAGACGCCGTCGGCGTAGTGGTTGATCCAGGTGTGCGCCCAGACGTCCCCGTTCGCGTGGCCGCCCATGTAGCCGAGCGCGAAGGCGATGTTCTTGAGGTTGTGGTTGCCGTTCTGGTCGGGCTTCCACGCCTGCTCCCACAGATAGCGCAACCACTCGTAGGTTTGGGCACTGTTCGTGGCCTTGTTGGGACCTTCGTCGTTGTGGGTGCGGGTATCCGGATGGATGTAACCCTGACCGAAGAGCAGATCAGGAAAGGCGTCCGGGCCCACCGCTCCCGCCCGGTAGGCGGCCGGGAACTGAGTCAGCGCGTCCGTGATCGTCTGGTCGACCGGGACGGTGATCGCGGCCGAGCCGTCGATGGGGTGGATCGTGACCGAGCCGTTCTGGATGACGTCCTGCAGCGCATCCTCGACGCCGAACAGATGCGTCGGCGGCTTCCAGGCGTGGGCGCTTCTGGCCTGCGGAAGCGCCACCAGAAGACTGGCGAGCACGGCCGCCATGGTCAGGATCGTGACGGACCGCTTCATCGTGCCCCTCCCGGATAAGCCCGTGCAGTCAGGCCAGACGGGTCCGATGGTAGACCGGTTTTTAGGAACGCGATGCAAGCCGGCAGCCAATCATTGGGGCATCGCGGGTGTCCCTATCGGGCATCGATCATGTCGCCCGCGTCGGGTTGCCCGAAGGGGCGGCCCATTGCACCCCAACGACTGCCCGACGGCGGCTTGATTGGGGAGCGAACCGGCGCGAATCTTGAGGAAGCGAGAACCCTAGCACTGGAGGGGAGCGACGGCCAACGACCGCGAACACCTCGATGTCCAGGATGCCAGGGAGGGCAGAGGCACCGGCCTGAAGGAGGCTCCAGCTGGCGCCGAACGGCCGGTCGATCGTACCGGCCTCCTTCGCCTGCAGAGGACGGCGGGAAACGCCGCCGTGAGCCAGCTGCTCACCGACCAACGATCGGTGCAGCGAGCGCCGCCGGTAGACGCCCCCAGCGCCACCAGACCCATCAACCTTTTCCCGCCCTCCGCGCTTGGTAACGTGGCGGGCGGAAATTCCTCGTACAGCGGGATCCAGGCATGGCTCGATGCGAACCGCGCGACGGTTGCAATTACGCCGATGAGCGGCCTCCAGCGCGCGGTACGTCAGCAGGTTCCGGCCGCGAACAACCTCCCCACCAACGAAGTCCGCGCGGTGATCACCGGGTGGGCTGACGCCCGTCACGTTCCGCTCCAGGACGACGGCCCGCGTCAGCGGGAACGGGTCCCGGACAGCGCTCTGGAGAGCCTGGCAATGGGCGCCATGTCTCTCGCCAGTGGCGTCAAGATCGGGCATGAAGAAGGCCTCACCGAGATCTCGGTCTTCGGCGCCCAGGTTGGCGTCGGCGACGAGGACCTGGGCGTCGGTGCCAGCGTCGCGTGGGAAGGCAAGTTCGGGCTCTTCGCGACCTACGGTGGGGTGCGCCTCACGGGAGAGGTCAGCCAGGAAAGCTGGAGAATCGAGCTCAGCTTCCCCGGAGACGCCGCCATGCCGGAGTTTGGTGACTCGCTCAGGAAGGTGTTTGTCGACGCCAACGAGGCGATCGGGCAGGGGGCAGCGGTCGCCTCCACGGCGCAGGGCCCGGATGATGCGCAAAACAAGATTCGTCCGTTTCTCGGCCCACTGCGGGAGGCCGTCGAAAGCCTCTCCGCCATTGCTGGTGGGGCACCGGTCAGCTTCGGAGTCGGGCTGGAGATCCCGCGCGGAGACGGCGCGTCTGAAGCCGCGGCCGGCGGCCCCGCAGGACCGTCATTCCAAATTACGGCCCGCCTCACGATCCGGTTCTAATGGAACGGATTTCGGCACGTCCGCGAAAAGAAAGCACCGAGGCCAAGCCGGTGAATCGACCCGCCTCGCCCGCGGCAGCCGTCGTGGAACAGGTGGCGGCCCCGCCCTCGCTGGCGCCGATGTCCGCCCAGCTGCGAGGCATCGATCCGCGCCTGATCATGTCTCTGCAGCGGGCCGCCGGGAACTCCGCGGTCGCGGGTCTCCTTGATCAGCATTCCGGCAAGCTGGCCGAGCCGGCGCCGCCCGAGAGTCACACGCAGGCTGCGCCGGGTCTGGCGCCCACCACCGTCGAATCCCGACCGCGAGGCCGGCGGGTCGCGGTCCAGCGGTCCGAAGCGAAGGTCCATGAACAGATCGAGCGGGTCGCACTGACCGAACCGGGGGAGGGGGGCAAGGGGCCGTCGAGCCAGTTCTCCGACCAAGAGGCCGATGCGGTGTACTTCGGGAACTGGCAGCGAGACCTGTCGCAGCTCATGATCAGCATGCCCGCCGACATCGTGGGCGAGGGCCTTCTCTTCGAGGTGGTGAATTTCATCACCGTCAACAAGTTCGGAAGAGAGTTGAACCGGACCGACTTCGGCGTGTACTCGCCGCGCGAGCACATCGATGATCCGGCCGGCCAGATGAACGCGGAGCTGCTCCAGAACACTTCCAACCGGACGGTTTCGGGCACCGGGGCCGCGGCGACTGCGCCCGAAGATGTGTCCGAGCAAGCCGTGCACCAGCTGTTCACGGTGAATTCCGCTGGGCTGCCCGCCTACCTGGGGAGGTCGATCCAGTACGTCGAAGAAGAGTTCAGTAAAGCCGCGGACGGGGGCCGCACGGAGACTGGCTTGATGCATTTCGGGAACGGCCTGCATACCGTGGAGGACTACTTTGCAGAAGGACCAGGAGGAACGAAAGGCGAAAGGCCTTGATGCGGTAGCGACGCTGGCAGGACAGACCGAGAGCGGCCGACCGATCCTCACGACGGGGACCTACGTGCTCAGTGACACGTTTGCCAGCATTGCGGAGTTCATCAGCAGCGGCCTGCGGGACTTCGAACCCTTCGAAGCGAAGAATAAGAAGCGCGGCCGGGCGACGACCGAACGCTTGCTGGCCTACTACGAGGCGCGCTCCGGCTCGGGAGCGGCCGGACAGATCATCAGCGAGACCCTGAAAAACCTTGCCACGACGTTGAGCAAGGTACCGGTGATCGGCAAGGCGATCGGGTCGGCGCGACTGAAGAACTTTCTCGTCGGAGCGGCTGGTCGGTTCCACACGCTCCATCTGGCGCAGGCATATGCCTTCGTGGCCGGCTTCGAGAATGCCCTGGATGACTTTTTCGAAGACCTCGAGCACACGCTACAGAAAGTCCCGGGCTTCGAAACGGTGCAAACCACGCTGAAGCTCGCGGTCGATCGGCTGCGCCACGCGCTGGCCGTCCCCATCATGAAGGGAACCAAGTTCGTCGCTGAGCTGATCGAGAAGGGATTCACCGAATCCCAGGCGAAGCGGACCAACATCGATGCCCAGCTGAAGAGTCAGGTCAAGAACCCGCATGCCCTGCAGCAGCTCGAGGCCGCCACGCCGGCGGCTCGGATCGCGATGCTCGCCAATCCTACGTGGTGTGCGCACGCTCGGATCGATCTCTCGGGATCGAAGAAGGATGTCGGCAAGCGACTTGACAAGATCAACGCGATGTCCGGGCTCCCGGAATGGCAGCGGAAGGGTCCCTCACACACGGAAATCGCCAAGGATCACGCCGACTCTCCGTTCTTTGGAACGGTCTCCAAGCTGCAGGAGCTCGTCGATCTCCGGATGCGCAACCTGATGGTCGAGGTGTGGCAGGCGGAGGGCAATAGCCAGCAAACCTTGACCGGCGATTACGGGCAGGAGCTCCAGGGCGTGAAAGGGAGGGCCAAGCCGGGGACCCCCGACGAGAAGATGACACCCAAAGAGCGCCTGGCCGAGCGGGAAGCTGCG
Organism: Chloroflexota bacterium; assembly: GCA_005881175.1. GTDB lineage: Bacteria > Chloroflexota > Dormibacteria > CF-121 > CF-121 > CF-13. The sequence goes on along the minus strand of VBEN01000061.1, from coordinate 2,570 downwards.
AAAGATGCCTACCACTATCCCGAGGCCAAACGTAAGGAAGAGGGTCAGGCGATGCTGGACCAGGGCGGGGTCCCAGAGGCCGAAGAATCAGCCGGCGCCGAAGGCCTCGTCGACGCAGCCAAAGAAGTCGAGCAGCGACTCGTGGTGCTGACGCAGCAGTTGGTGGTCGAGGCCCAGCACCTTACCCTGGCCGCGCACCAGATCCCTGCCAAACTTCGAAGCCTTGCCCGGCGTCTCGACAGCACGGCCCCGGCGGCCGCCGCGGAGCTCCGCCGGCTGGCCGACGAGATCCCGGCCGGGATCGACGGGGTCGCGAATGAGCTTTCGCAATTGTCGAACTGGAACGCGGCCCAGCGGCTGGCCAAGAAGCTCCATGTTCTGGCCAAGCAGGAATTTCCAAGGAACTGATGACGCTGGCCTCGTCGAGCGATGCGGGGCTGCAGGATGTGTCCCGTCTTCTCGATCGGATCGCGGCGGCATTGCAGGAAGAACCAGCCCCGGACCGCAAGGCGGCGCCGGTCAAGACGGCGGAGTGGGCGCCGGAATTCTCCGCATCGCATGGGATGCCGGGTCCGGGCGGGCCCGGCATGAGCGACCGAGATAATCTCTTCGGCTTCGTGCGCCAGGTGATCAACCATCCAGAGTCGAACCCCTGGTGGGAGGCCCCCCTCATGGATTGGTGCTCGGCTAACGAGGAGCGCCTCAAGGGGTACATCCTGGCGCGAAACGCGGGGCAGATTCACCGGCGCGTCGCGTCTGGCGATTAGGTTGGGAGGTCGTCGAGTTCGGCAGCGATGCGTCAACAAGATGGCTGGGCGGTTGACCCCAGGTATTTGAGCTCTGATTCGGTATCAGATCCCCGACCTGCGCTCATCGCTTTCGGGTCGATCTGGCTCAACGGTTTGCACCGGGAGGCGAGGTAGGCGCTCGAAGCCGTGATGAACGGGTACGTCCGGTACTCGAAGTGGAGGACCGGGTAAGACGGGGTCAGCGCGACCATGGCCACCGCCCGCCCGAGCGGCTGATTTACTTCGGCGCTTCGATCGAGTAGCTGGCGCCTTCCGGCAGTCCGCCAAGCAGCCGGCGCACCTCGTCTTCGCTGGCGCCGGTGATGATGAGGTGAACGTCGCGCTCGATAACCGCGCGACGTGGAGCCGGAGCGGGACGGGCGGCCGAATCGCTCCGCAGGGCGCGCCAGTGGTACAGCCCGATGACGGCGGCGACCACGATGACGGAGGCGGCTTTGCCCATGTCGACCAGCGGCGCGCCCGCGGTGGCGTCGCTGGTGCCAAGCACCAGCGCGAGTAGCCGATAGACGAACACCGCCGCGGCGATCAGCGCGGCGAGCACGCTGCCAAGCAGGCTGGCGTAGAGATAGAGACGGCGGCTGAGCGTATATCGCTCGTCGGCCGCGGGCGATGCGCGCCAGTGGCCGAGCCACATGGGGACGCCGACCAGCATCAGGGTGATGAACAGGCTGACCTTGTCGCGCCATTCGCCGACGGGGCGGCCCAGCCAGCCATTCAGGAGCTGGTCGGATATCGTCCACAGCAGGCCCGCCGCGCCGATCGCCAGCGTGGCCAGGGCGAGGAAGGCAACGAGGTGGGTGTACAGATGCCGCACCCCGGCCTGGCGCGTGGCTTCAACGTCGCCGGCATCGGCCGCCAGCTGCCGGCGAATCCAGAGCCAGGCTAGACTGAAGACCACGACGGTGGCGACGGGGCCGCCCACCGCGACCAGGACGTTGCTCCCCACACCGCCCGGATGCTCGATGCCGAGCAAGCGGGCCAGGGCGTAATAGCTGAGCTGGCTGGCGCCAAACAGCGCCAGCGCGACGCTCGCCGTGAGCGCCAGGAAGCTCTGCACCGCCCGCAGCGTTGAGGGCCGATCGTCCTCGATGAGCGGAGCGCGCGAGCTCCAGTGCAGATGGAAGCCAAAGACGACCAACCCCGTGAGCATGGTGGCGATGGCCGATGGAACGAGGCCTCCAGGAACGATCGTCTCGCTGCGGTCGACGAGCAGGACCCATACCTGCTGCAACAGGTTTCGGGCTCCAAAGAGGAGAAACGCCAGGCCGAGCAGCAGCAGGCCGTACGTATACCAGCGGCGCAGAGTCGCCGAGTTGCCAGACTCGCCAGCCACCGTACGGTCGACCGCCGCGGTCCGGAAGTGATACAGCCAGAAGGCGAAAAGCACCAGGGCGGCCCACAACGCGCGCGCGACCGACGGCCCGTCGCTCGATGCGCCCAGCAGGAAACCGGTGGCATGTTCGATAAAGCTGCGCGCGAAAATGGCGGTGGCCACCGCGATCGCGGCCAGGACCGAATAGAGGTAGAGGCGGCGCAGCGCCGAGGCGCGTTCATCGAGGTTTCGCCGGGCCAGCCGCTGGGCGATCCACCAGTGGATGCCCCAGACCGGCAGACCTACCAGGGTGACGGCGCCGAAGCCGGCGTAGGAGTCTCTCGGGTTGGTGAAGGGCGGCGTGGCGCGGAACAGCTGGTCGAGCGCGGTCGTTCCCAGGTTCACCAGCCCGATGAGCAGCATGGCGAGGCTGGCCGCCGCGACAATAT
>VBEN01000060.1 GCA_005881175.1 Chloroflexota bacterium | reverse complement strand
CCGGCGGCGGCTTCGCCGGTGTCGAGACCGTCGGGGCTATAAACGACCTCGTTCACGAAGCTCTCCGCTACTATCCTCAGCTCGCCCCACAAGAGGTGCGCGTCGTCCTCGTCCACCCCGGCGAGGTTGTACTGCCCGAACTCGGCGAAAAGCTCGGCCGCTATGCGCAGCAGAAGCTGGTCGACCGCGGCGTGGAGGTCCGCCCGAGGACAAAGGTGACTAGTTACATCAACGCGCTCGTCGCAATCTCATCCGGCGAAGCGGTCCCTGCGGTCACGCTCATCTGGACTGCGGGGGTGACGCCCAACCCAGTGATAGCACGGCTGCCGTGCAAGACGGAGAAGGGGCGAGTAGTGGTCGACGAGTTCTTGGAGGTACCGGGCTTCGCGGGCCTCTGGGCGATGGGCGATTGCGCCGCCGTGCCCGACGCCAAGACCGGCGTGCTGCAGCCGCCAACGGCGCAGCACGCGCTGCGACAAGCCCGGCACACAGCGAAGAACATCGAAACGGTTCTCGGCGGCCGTCAGAAAAGGCCGTTCCGCTTTTCCACCCTTGGCCAGCTCGCGTCGATCGGCCACCGGCACGGCGTCGCGAACATCCTCGGCATGAATTTTTCCGGTTTTATCGCCTGGCTCCTATGGCGTAGCGTTTACCTGCTCAAGCTGCCGCGCCTGGCGAAGAAGACGCGCGTGGCGCTCTCGTGGTTGCTGGAGATGATCTTCTCGAAGGACCTCGAGCAGATGCTGACCCTTCGGGACGTCGAGTTGATCTCGCGCATCGCGACGTCAGTGCGCAGCGACGTCGCAGAGAAAAGTGTACGAGGAGGTTGAAAGATGTCGAGACGAACGGAAAGTAAGGTCGCCTGGCCACCGGGGCGGGCATCGGCCGAGGCTAGCTGAGGCCGTTATGGATGCCGCTACTCAATCTGCTGCGATCACTGCGCTCGCTGCTATCGCGGGCTCGGTAGTGGGTGGACTCGCTTCGTTCGCGACAACCTACTTTACCCAGCGCAACCAGGCGCACCGCGACTTGCTGTCACGAGATGTGGCGCATCGCGAAGAGCTGTATTCGCAGTTCATCAAAGAAGCGACGAACCTGTACGCCGATTCGCTGGATAAAACCCTGACGAACCCCGCCACGCTGATCGGAATGTATTCGCTGATCGGTCGGATCAGACTGATCGGCAGCGATAAGGTGCTGTTAGCTGCGGAAAAGGTCGCGGACAGCATTATCGTTTCCTATAGTCGTCCCCCGACAACATTTGACGACCTTTACAAGGTGGTTCACGAAACCCGCGTTGATCCGCTCAAGGAGTTCACCGAGGCGTGCCGAGAAGAGCGAAAAGCTACGCTCATGCATCTATAGCTATGGCGACACATTTGATGAAAGCTGGTGAGGATTAGTATGCGCACGAAGTGCAGTAACGAGTTAATTGTTTTTAAGTTTCGTCCTCGGCGATATCGGTGGCAGGTCATTGCGACTGTGATTCTGCTGGGGTCAGTTGGCTGTGGGAAAGCTGAGCCACCGCAGGCGCGTCCGCCAGAAGTCGAGGTGGTTCAGGTCGAGCAAAAGGATGTTCCTATCTGGAACGAGTGGGTCGGCACGTTGGAGGGGTTGGTCAATGCGCAGATCAAGCCGCAGGTATTGGGCTATCTACTCCGCCAGACCTATAAAGAAGGCTCTTTTGTGAGAAAGGGCGAGTTGCTGTTTGAGATCGATCCGAGAACTTTTCAGGCGGCCCTGGATCAGGCCAAAGCACAGCGCGCCAATGCTGAAGGACAGCTCGCGCAGGCTGAGGCGAATCAAGTCAAGACCCAGCTCGACGTGAATCGCTACACGCCGCTGGCCAAAGAGCAGGCGGTTACGCAGCAAGATCTCGATAACGCCATTCAAGCCAATGTCGCCGCGCAAGCGCAAGTCAGGGCGGCCAAAGCGCAGATCGACGCGGCGAGGGCGCAGGTCGATGCAGCTCAGCTAAATCTCGGTTTTACCAGGATCGTCTCGCAGATCGACGGCATTGCCGGTATCGCCCAAGCACAGATTGGGGATCTCGTGGGGCCGACCAGTCTACTAACGACTGTGTCCACGCTTGACCCGATCAAGGTCTACTTTCCCGTAAGCGAAAAGGGATACCTCAATTATATTAAGGAAAATCCGGATGCGGCGAAACGCGCCGAGCAAGAGAGACAGTTAGGGCTGGAAATGATTTTGGCTGACGGATCGCGTTACCCCCACGAAGGCAGTTTTTCTTTCGCAGACCGCCAGGTGGATGTGAAGACCGGAACGCTACGGCTGCAGGGACTGTTTCCCAATCCGGGGAATATCCTTCGCCCCGGCCAGTTCGCCCGTGTACGGGCTGTAACAAAGACCAGGAGAGGAGCCCTGCTCGTTCCGCAGCGCGCGGTGACAGAGCTGCAAGGTAGCTATCAGGTGGCCGTAGTGAGCAAAGATAACAAGGTCGAGATCCGACCGGTTAAAGTCGGTGAGCGTGTCGGCACCGAGTGGATCATCGAGCAAGGGTTGAAGCCGCGCGAGCGGGTCGTCGCCGAGGGGATCCAGAGGGTGAGGGCGGGCATGACGGTCAACCCTAAGCCGCTCAAAGCGGTGACCGAAGCCAAACCCGCGCCCACAGCAAAATCTGAACCGAGGTAAACCACCATGTCCAAATTCTTCATCAACCGGCCTATCGTGGCAATGGTCATTTCAATCGTGATGGTGATCATCGGCATTGTCGCCATGATCCAACTGCCGATCGCGCAGTTCCCCGAACTCGCCCCGCCGGAGATCTTACTTAACGCCACCTATGTCGGTGCCGATGCGCTGACTCTCGAGGAATCGGTCGCAACGCCTATCGAGCAGCAGCTTCAGGGTGTCGACAACATGATCTACATGACCTCGATCAACTCGAGCAGCGGGCTGATGCGGCTGAGGGTGGACTTCGACGTCGGGACAAACGCAAACACTGACCAAATCCTCACGCAGATGCGCTACCTCCAGGCCGAGTCGCAGCTCCCGATCGACGTCCGCAACCAAGGGGTGACCATCCTCAAGTCGGCCACTAGCCCGCTGGCGCTGTTCTCTCTCTACTCGCCGAAGGGAACCTACGACGGCACTTTCCTCGCCAACTACGCGTACATCAACATCAACGATCCGATGAGCCGCGTGCCTGGTGTCGGCCAGGTAGCAATCTTCGGCGCGGACAAGTACGCGATGCGCTTCTGGGTGCGGCCCGACACCCTGGCGAGTTTGGGCATTACCGTCAGCGATATTATAGCGGCGCTCAACAATCAGAACACCGTGAACCCCGCCGGCCAAATCGGCGCCGAGCCCGTACCGCCCGGACAGGAGTACACCTACACGGTTCGCTCACAGGGCCGTCTGCTGACCGCGGAGGAATTTGGCAACGTTGTTGTGCGCGCCAACCCGGATGGCTCCATCGTCCGGATGACGGATGTCGCCCGGGTAGAGCTGGGCGCTCAAAAGTACAACCAGATCGGACGCCTTAACGGCAATCCGGCCGCGATCATCGCCATCTACCAGCTGCCCGGCTCCAACGCGATCGACACCATGAATCGCGCCAAGCAGCTAATGGAGGATTTGAAAAAAAGATTCCCGCAAGACCTCGACTACACAGTCTCGCTCGACACCACCCTTGCGGTGACCGCGGGCATCGACGAGATCGTTAAGACGCTTTTTGAAGCGCTCGCCCTGGTCATAATTGTCGTCTTTATCTTCCTGCAAAACTGGCGGGCAACTCTGATCCCTCTGCTGGCGGTACCGGTTTCCCTGGTTGGCACGTTTGCGATTTTCCCGCTACTGGGTTTCTCTATCAACACTCTGTCGCTTTTTGGCTTGGTCCTCGCGATCGGTCTCGTCGTGGACGATGCGATTGTCGTGGTCGAGGCCGTCGAGCAGCACATCGAACAGGGGCTGTCGCCACGCGATGCAACGCTCAAAGCGATGGAACAAGTGTCCGGGCCTGTGGTGGCAATCGCGCTGGTCCTCTCGTCGGTCTTCTTACCCGTCGCGTTTGTCGGCGGCATTCAAGGGCGACTGAACAATCAGTTTGCCGTGACGATTGCGATCTCGACTCTCATTTCGGCCTTTAACGCCCTGACGCTTTCGCCAGCCCTGTCGGCGCTACTGCTGAGGCCGCGCAAGGAATCGCGAGGCCTCCTCGGGCGATTTTTTGACGGCTTCAATCGGGGGTTTGGGAAAGTCATGCACGGTTACCTCATAGGGAGCGATGCCTTGCTCCACAAGGCGGTCTTCTCGGTGGTGCTGCTGCTTGTTATCGCTCTGTCCGCTGGCCTGCTTGGCTCTCGGTTACCCCGGGCTTTCCTCCCGGAGGAAGATCAGGGTTACTTCTACATGAACATACAACTCCCCACGGCCGCATCGCTGCAGCGGACCGACGATGTCGCCAAGAAAATCGAAGGCATTCTGAAAGAGACGCCGGGCGTTCAGACGTATAACACCGTCGTTGGTTTCAGCCTGCTCAGCTTTAACAATACCACATACAACGCTTTTTACTTCGTCACGTTGAAGCCCTGGGATGAGCGTGATGCGCAGGGGTTAACCTCCGACGTTATTATCCGGCGCCTCAACCAACGGCTCGCCGGGCTTCCCGAAGCGCAGGCGTTCGCCTTCGCGCCGCCCGCCATTCCAGGCATTGGCACGTCCGGCGGCGCGACCTTCATGCTCGAGGACCGTTCCGGCCAGGATATCGCATTCCTGGCGCAGAATACGGATCGGTTCCTCCAGGCCGCCCGCCAGCGGCCCGAGTTCGCTTCGCTCACCACCACGTTTATCCCGACCGCCCCGCAGGTCTTTGCCGACGTGGACCGCGACAAGGTGCTCAAGCAAGGGGTGGATCTGAGTTCGGTGTACCAGACGCTACAGGCTTTCATGGGCGGAGTGTTTGTCAACTACTTCAATCGCTTCGGACGCGTGTGGCAGGTATACGTCCAGGCCGAGGGCGAGTTCCGCACCGAGGCGGATAATGTCGGCCAATTTCGCGTGCGCAACAGCGATGGGCAGCCAGTGCCGCTCTCGACCCTTGTAAAGATGCAAACCACTTACGGGCCGGAGTTTACCCTCCGCTTCAACGGTTACAGGGCGGCACAAATCAACGGCGCCTTGGCGCCCGGCTACAGCTCAGGCCAGGGAATGAAGGCGTTGGAGGAGGTGTTTGCTCAGACCATGCCGCGAGAAATGGGTTACGACTACTCAGGCATGTCGTTTCAGGAGAAGGTGGCTGCAGAGGGCATATCTGCCAGCGCCATTTTCGGGTTCTCGCTGCTCTTCGTCTTCCTGATCCTGGCGGCGCTTTATGAGAGCTGGTCGCTGCCATTCTCGATACTCCTGACGGTACCGATCGCGGTCTTTGGCGCCTTCACTGGCGTGTGGATGCGCGCTTATGCTTTCGACGTGTATGCCCAAATCGGTCTTATCGTGCTCATCGGTCTCGCCGCGAAGAACGCCATCCTGATCGTCGAGTTCGCCAAGCTCGAGTTCGAGAAAGGACGTAGCCTCATGGAGGCGGCACTGGAGGGAATGAGACTACGCCG
>VBEN01000059.1 GCA_005881175.1 Chloroflexota bacterium | reverse complement strand
TCGGTGCCGCGGCGGGATCCCTGCTAGGGGGGAACCACCGTTACGGCTTCGAGTACGACAGCTACGTTTGGCGCGGTCTCGGTGTCTACACGCAGATCTTCGGCATGCATCTCTCGTTTCTCGCGCTCGCGGCGCTGCATCGTGTGGCGACGCGAGGCACCGGCATCGTCGTCGCCGCGCTGGTCTGCGGCGCGCTCGCCCTGTCGCACCTGATCTACGCGTACATGACCGCGATCACGGCGGTCGTACTCCTGCTATTCGGTCTCACGCGCGCGAACATCGCCGGCCGAGTGCTGCGCTTCGGCGCGGTCGGCGCCCTCGCCGGCGTGATCAGCGCGTTCATGTGGGTCCCGTTCTTCGCGCAGGCCGGGTACCTGGATGTGAGCCCGTACCTCGATCGGACGAAATACGATTCCTTCGGCGCCCCGACGATCCTGGGCTGGCTCGCCTCAGGCGACCTCCTCGATCACGGACGCCTTCCGGTGCTCACGGCGTTGCTCGGGGTGGGGATCGTCGCCGCGCTCGTGACGCGCGCGCGGCTTCTTCTCCTCACGCTCGTCCTCTTCGTGCTGTGGCTCGTCCTCTACTTCGGACGGCCGACCCTTGGCCCGCTCGCCGATCTCCTGCCGCTGCACGAGGGACTGCTCTTCCACCGCTTCATTGGAGGCGTCGATCTCTTCGCGATATTGCTCATCGGCGCGGGCGGGGCGTACCTGTGGGAACTTGCTCGTTTCGAGGTGTCACCACGGCGCCTCGCAGCCGTGGCGGCGGCGACCGCGATCGTGTTCGTGCCGGTTCTTGCCGAGCGCTGGTCCTACTACAGCGACAACGCGACGTGGATGCGCATCACCCAGGCCGCCATCGCCGCCGATACGGATCTGCGGAGCGTGATGAGCGCGCTCGCGGGACAGTCGGCGGGCCGCGCGTACGCGGGACTCCGCAGCAATTGGGGAGACACCCTCGACTTCGGGATTCCGTTCCGCTCGGTCCGCGTCTACAACGTGCTCACGTTCGATCGCGTCGATGCCGTCGCGCCGCCGTACCGTGGCGCGTCCCTGAACTCGGACCTGCTCTTCGATTTCAACGATCAAGACCCGGCCCAGTACCGTCTCTTCGACGTGGCGTACGTCATCGCGCCACCTTCGGCAACGCTCGCCTCGGGTCTCGTGCCAGTCCTTTCGACGCCGAAATACGTCCTCTACCGCGCGCCCGGCGGCGGGTATGCGGAGTACGCGGCGATCTCGCGGAGCGAGGCGCCCAAGAGTCAGCCGGAATGGTTCGAGAGCGCTCGAGCATGGCTTCGGGGCGGTTCGGCGACGAGCTGGGAGTTCGTGCGATACGCCTATCGCGACTCTCGCCCGATCGACGTCCCCGTTCCGATCGCCGAGTGCCCGCGCCCGGCCATCTCGTACCAGCGCGCCCAGCCGGGCCGGTACGACGTCCTCGCGACCTGCGCGACCGACTCGGCCATGGTGCTGAAAGTGACCTATCACCCGAACTGGCACGTGACCGTCGACGGCCATGAGGTTGCGACCTTCATGGTCTCGCCGAGCTACCTCGCGTTCGCTCTCCCGGCGGGGCAGCACTTCATCACGGCGGAGTACCGGTCGGCGCCAGTCAAAGATCCGCTGTTCTTTCTCGGCGCCTCGGCGGCGCTCGGCGCCATCGGCTCCCGGATCCGTCTGCGGGTGCCGCGACCCCGCGGCTGGCGCACCACCATTCCATCCCTCCGCGAGCCGATCCTTCGCGCGCGCGACCTCGTCCTGATGAACGAGTCCGTCGCCGGGCCCGCGCTCGCCGTGGCAATCGCGGCGGTCGCGTTCCTCGTACTTGCGCCGTTCACGCCGCGCATCGCGTTCAACGATGGGCTTGGATTCGACGGTCGGGTCTACGCGTGGCTCACGCAGGCCCTGCGAGGTGACCACAGCGTCGCGGTCGTGCCACCGTGGTCCTTCCGCCTCGTCCCGAGCGCGATCGTCGCCCTATCCGGTCTTGAGGTGAAGCTCGGTTTCCTCCTCCTCGACCTCTTGGCGGCCCTCGGAAGCGCGTGGCTCCTTTACCGCCTGCTCCGGCACTACGCCGTCTCGCCGGCGCTCTCGCTCCTCGCCGTGGGCTGGTGGGCGGTGCTGCCACTCGGCCTGCGGTGGGCGCTCTACTACCCGGTCCTTCCGGACACGCTCGGCTTCTTCCTTCTTCTCGCGCTCATGGTGTGCGCGCTCGAGGGTCGGTTCGTTGTGTTCGGCGGCATCCTGGTCGTCGCGGCGCTCACGCGCGAGAATCTCATCGCGCTCGGCCCGTTCCTCTGGCTCCTCCACGTTCGGCGTGATCCCGTTGGCGTGACCCTTCGGAGCCTCGCCGTGGGCGCCCCCGCCGTCCTCGTCTACCTTGCGGTGCGTTTCTTCCCGGTCGTGCCGCCGCCACCGGATTTTGCGAACTGGGCGGAGCGCTACCAGATCGATGTCAACCTTCGCTTCGTCTTCGAGAACATCGACGCGCATGCGTGGCGCTATGTGCTCGCGGCGCCGCTCACCCTCGGGATGTTCTTCGCTCTGCCGTTCGCATGGCCGCGACGTCTCGCCGGGTTCCTCCGCCGGGAGCTCCACTGGGCGTACTACGTCGCCATGTCCTTCGTCGTCGCGCTGGTCGGCGGCCGCGACGACGATCGTTACCTCTACGTTCTCGTGCCCGCGCTCGCGGTCTTCGTTTTCCATATCGCGCCTTCGTCGCTATGGCGGTCCGCCTGGCGCGTCGTGGCGCTGACGGCGCTCCACCTCGCGGCCGTGCGCTTCTTATGGCCGGTCGGCACGAGCGAGGCCGAATATCTCCAGTACACCGTGTCGGCGATGAGCGTCGATCGCATGGTCGCGCTCGTCTACTTTTGCGGCGCCCTCGCGCTTGGGGGGATCGCGATCGCTCGGCTGGATCTCGGCGCGCTCAGTCCCGCACGCCGAGCCAAAGCAGAAGCGTCGGCTTGACGATGCTCCACCAATCGCGGACCCGTCGGATCTTCGAGTAGTTGCCGCCGCCCTTGGGGTAGGTCTTCGAGACCCCGACCTCGATGACGCGATACCCGAGCTTGATCGCTTTCCAGTGCACGTAGTACTCGAGCTCGTACCGGTCGAGCCACGACTGATCGATGCGGATCCGCGGATCGTCGAGCAACGAGAGCCGGTACGCGCGGTACCCGTTTGTCACGTCGGTCCCGGCAAAGCCGGAAAGCAGGTGGAAGAGGATCGTGTATCCGCGGATCATGAGACCGCGACCGCGTGGCAGATAGACGCTTGAGCCGCCCTCGGCCAGGAACCGGGATCCCTGGACGTAGTCGTACCCGGCTCGGAGCTTATCGATGAGCCGCGAGGCCTCGGCCGGATCGTCTTTCCCGTTCGCCGCGAGCACGACGACCGCGCCGTGACCGTTCGCGCGGGCCGCCTCGATACCTGTCCTGATAGCGGCGCCGACGCCCCGGCGTCGCTCCTGGGAGATCACCCGAGCGCCGGCCTCGCGCGCGAGGTCTGGCCCGCCATCGTCGGATCCGTCGTCAACGACGATCGTCTCCGCGATGATCGGCGGGACGCGGCGGACGAGCGCGGCGATCGCGTGACGCTCGTTGAACAACGGAAAGATCATCGCGACGGTCCCGATGTCGGCCACGACGGCACTCTACCCGGAGCGCGTGTTAGCGGATCGGATCCTTCTCGAGCAGACCGCGGTTGTGCACGTAGAGGGCAGCCTGCGTACGGTCGGTGAGCTCGAGCTTGCTGAAGATGTTCGAGATATGCGTTTTTACGGTGCGCTCGCTGATCCCGAGCGTCGCCGCGATCTCCTTGTTGGCTCTGCCGCTCGCCACGAGCTTCAACACCTCGCGCTCGCGTGCGGTGAGATCGCTGTAACCCTCGTCGTCGCCGGTGGGGCGGTCGCCGGCGCGCAACCGACCGAACTCATCGAGCACGCGCTTGGCGACCGACGGGTAGATGAGTGAGAAACCGTCGGCCACGGTGCGGATCGCGTTGGTGAGCTGGCTGCCGGTGACCTCCTTCAGGAGGTATCCCGACGCGCCCGCGCGAATCGAGCTGAACACCAGCTCGTCCTCGTCGTAGTTCGTGAGGACGATCACGCGCGACGACGGTACGGAGTTGCGCACGCGCCGCGTGGCCGTGACCCCGTCCCAGTCGCCCATCTTTATGTCCATGAGGATCACGTCGGGCAGAAGCTCCTGCGCCACGGCGAGCGCCTCGTGTCCGTCGCCGGCCTCGCCGACGACCTCGATCTCGGGCTCGGTCTCGAGTATTGACCGCAGGCCGCTGCGGACGAGGGCGTGATCGTCGGCGATGAGGACGCGGATCTTCCGAATCTCGCTCATCGCCCGAAGAGCCTTCCGAGGAAGCTTGCCTTTTCGGTCCGCTCGAGATCCTCGATCGCGCCGCGCTGATCGGTGTCCTCGACGGTGTCGGTCCAGCCGGGCGGGGCGCCGTCGACGGTGATCCGGTAGGGGATGGTCGCGCGGACGATCGTGCCTCGGCCGGGCTCGCTGCGGACGACGAGCTGTCCGCCCACACCTTCGGCCCGCTCGCGCATTCCGACGATGCCGTAATGGCCCCGCTCTTCGGCGGTGTTGAGCTCGTTCGACTCGAATCCCTTGCCATCGTCCTCGATCGTCGCGACGACCTGCTCGTCGTCGTATCTCAAAATCACCTTGGCGTTGGACGCGCCCGAGTGCTGCCCGACGTTGCGCAGACCCTCGCCGATGATCCGAATGACGGCGCGCTCGACGAAGGGCTCGAGCGGACGCTCCACGCCGGTCTCCTCGAAGTCCACCGCGACTCCGCTCTGCCGGCGGAGGTCGTCCGCGAGGCGCGCGACGGTCACCGGCAGGTTCAGCCCGCCGGCCTCTTCGGTCTGCCGCAATGCCGCCATGTACTGCCGCACATCGGAGAGCGTCGCCCGCGCGTCCCGCGCGGCTTTCGCGAGCTGGGGCCCGAGCGCCGCTGGATCGCGATCGAGCGCGCGCTGGCAGCCCTCGAGCGCAAGGACGACGCCGGTGAGCTCCTGGGCGACACCGTCATGCAGCTCCTGTGAGATGCGCCGCCGTTCGTTCGACGCGGTGCGCTGCACGAGGTCGGTCGATGCCGATTTCTGCAGCATGCCGGAGAGATACTCGCCGAGCGTCGAGACGAAGTCGGCCTCCGCCGACGTATAGGGGGTGGTTGCGCGACCCAGGACGAGGACGCCGAGGACCACGCCGTTCTGCGATCCGCCGATCGGCGCCAGCAGGAAGTGCGTCGATGACGGCGCGGCCCAGTCCGGACGGTCTTCGGCCATGCCGTACTGCGCCGTCGCGGTGCGGCGCTCGCGAAGCACCTGCGCGAGCACCGTGTCCGTGCCCGACGTGGAAATGTCCGCGGGGGTGATGTCGCCGTAGCCGGTCGCGGCACGGAGATGGAGGTGATGCTCCTCCGCGGCCCATACG
>VBEN01000058.1 GCA_005881175.1 Chloroflexota bacterium | reverse complement strand
CGCCTGCGTGTACTACGCCATCGGCGACGATGTCCAGGAAAGTGCGGTCCAAAACCAGAGGCAGTACTACAGCTTCATGGGCCCAAACGTGGAGCGGATGGCGCACGGCTTCATCAATAGTGCGCCCGCGGCCGCCCAGGCCTTGAAGGGCTTCGAGGGCATCGGGGCAGACGAGCTGATCTTCTGGCCGGCCGTCGCCGACCTCAACCAGATCGATCGGCTGGTGCAGGCGGTCTCGGCCTAACGAGCCTGGCGGAGCACTCTGAGGCAATGTCGAAAAGGACGCCCATCATTCGATGGGTAGATGAGACCTCGCGGAGGCCGAGCCGTAAACTGCGGATCACATCCTCCGAAAGGCCTCCGGATCAAACCTGAAGAGGAGATAGAAATGCGTGTACTGGTGCTGGCAAAGGAAGGCGAGCGGAGTGAAGGGCCGGCGACCCCGCCGACGCCGGAGGCGATGGCTGAGTTTCAAAAGTACAACGAAGAGCTGGTCAAGGCGGGGGTGGTCGTCGGGGCTGGCCGCCTCTACCCGAGCTCGCAGGGCAAGCGCCTTCGATTCGATGGCAAGAAGCGCACCGTTATCGACGGGCCGTTCCCGGAGAGCAAGGAGCTGGTGGGCGGGTACTGGCTGTGGCAAGTGCGGTCGATCGACGAGGCCATCGAGTGGCTCAAGCGGTCACCCTTCGACGGCGGGACCTATGAGATCCGTCAGGTCCTCGAGATGGACGGGATGTGAAGGAGGTCTCGGAGCCTGGCCAACGAAGCGCATGGCGCGATCGAAGCGATCTGGCGGATCGAGTCGGCCCGGCTCATCGCCGGGCTGGCTCGCTTCGTCGGCGACATCGGGACGGCTGAGGAGCTCGCACAGGACGCCCTCGTAGCCGCGCTCGAGCAATGGCCCACGTCAGGCGTGCCCGAGAAGCCTGGCGCCTGGCTGATGGCGACCGCAAAGCATCGCGCGACCGACCTTTTCCGCCGACGCAAGACGCTCGAGCGCAAGTACGAAGAGCTCGGACGCGATGTCGAGCGGGAACAGGGAGACACGGACCTGGACACGGCGATCGACGAGGACTTCGGGGACGATCTCCTCGGCCTCATTTTCATGGCGTGCCATCCGATCCTCTCGAAAGACGCACGTGTCGCGCTCACCCTTCGCGTCCTGGGCGGTCTGACGACTGAGGAGATCGCGCGAGGATTCCTCGTCCCGGTTTCGAGCATCGCCCAGCGCATCGTCCGGGCGAAGCGGACCCTCACCGAAGCGCACGTCCGCTTCGAGGTCCCGGATGGGCCCGAGCGAGTGGCGCGTCTCGCTTCGGTCCTCGAGGTGATCTACCTGATCTTCAACGAGGGGTATTCCGCCACGGCGGGCGAGGATTGGGTCCGACCGGGGCTGTGCGACGAGGCGCTCCGTTTGGGCCGCATCCTGGCCGAGCTCACCCCGACCGAGCCGGAAGTCCACGGCCTGGTCGCACTCATGGAGATCCACGCGTCACGTCTTGGGGCTCGCGTCGGACCGGCCGGCGAACCCGTCCTCCTGCTCGATCAGGACCGGGCGCGCTGGGACCGCCTGCTCATCCACCGCGGCCTGGCGGCACTCGAGCGCGCCCAGAAGCTTGGCGGCGCAACCGGGGCCTACACGTTGCAGGCGGCGATCGCCGCGTGCCACGCGCGAGCGCCGACCGCGGCCGAGACCGATTGGCTACGCATCGTGGCGCTCTACGACGCAGTCGCACAGCTCGCGCACTCGCCGGTAGTCGAGCTGAACCGGGCGGTCGCCGTGGGCATGGCGTTCGGTCCTGCTGCCGGCCTCGACCTCGTCGACGCGCTCGTGCCCGAGCCCTCGCTCAAGGCGTACCACCTGCTGCCGGCCGTGCGCGGCGACCTCCTGAGGAAGCTTGGCCGGTTCGAGGAGGCCCGCACCGAATTCGAGCGCGCCGCGTCGCTCACGGAGAACGTCGTGGAGCGCGAGCTCATGCAGAGACGCGCCACCGAGTGCACCGCGGAGCGGATGGCCGGCTAGCTTGTCACAATTGACCGTATGGCAACCTACGTCTCCCGTGTTCGGATTGAGCGCATCAAAGGTTCGCTGCGACGCGCGCATCTCCCGGCGGAGGCCCAGCCGGTTGCCTTCGGCGTGCACGACGAGGTGGCGGAGCATTACCGGGCCAAGCCCGGGGCCTTCGAGCCGCACGCCACAACGCTCGATTACGTGGTCGCGGCGGCAGCAGGTTGACTCACCGGTACGCTGGGTAGCGCGCTGGAGGCGCGCGAGATCGACGCCGGCGAGGGACATTTCACGTCCGAGGCCGAGGGCGACGTCGAGGTCGAGGGCGGCGTGCTCGTCATCAAGCGCATTCGGGTCCGCTACCAATTGAAGGGTTGCCCTCCGGATAAGGAGGACGCCGCCCGGCGCGCGCACGAGCATCATGCCGCGAAATGCCCGGTTTACCGGAGCATCGGCGGATGCATCGACATCTCAACCACCCTCGAGTTCGTCCCGCGCTAGACCGTCAGAAGTCGCGCCGTCCTTCGAAGGTCGCCGCCGCCTGTGGCCGCGTCAGCTGATAGACGGCGATCCGTTGGCCGCCGGGCGCGTGAAAGGAGCAGATCGGCCCATGGGGAATTTCGAAGGTCGCCTTCCGTTCCCAACCGCGCTGGCTCAGGCTGCTGATTTCCTGGCGCAGGTTCGGGACGCGGTAGACAAGGATGGGCGTATCCCCCTGGACATGGTCCGCGAGGAGCAGTAATGGCGGCGGTGGTGCCAGCTCGATGGCCGCGACCCGCGCGCCCATGCCGGCGACGGCAAATCGGAGACGGCCGCCCAACACGTCGATGAAATAGGTCATGTCCCGCTTGACGTCGCGGCTCGGGTGATAGATGAAGTCCAGCGATTCGAACGCCACGCGATCAGCCCCCCGCTGTGTCGCTGCGGTCCTCGATCTCCCAGGCGTGGTCAAGTACGTGCCAGGCGATCCGACGGGCGGCGTAGCGCTGCGGCCAGCCCTTCTCCACGAGCGGGCCACCCTTCGACGGCTGGCGCAAGACGTCGGTGATGGCCTTTCGGAATTCGCTGATGGCGGCGCGATCGGCACGGTCGGGCTGGCCGAGACGCAGCCCGAGCTTTCGCACGTAGGCGGCTTCGGCAGCCAGCACGTGGTCGGCGATCTTGTCGCGGTCGCGGCCGCCACCACGGGGACCCTTTCGCAAGGAGGCCGGAGCGCTGGCGAACACCTTATCGAAAACCGCCCAGCCGGAGACGACCAGTGAAGCGAGCCGCCCGGCCTGCGTTTTGGTCAGCGGTTTCAGGTCCCGTTTTGTGACCTTCTCGGGGACACCGAAGTCGGTGGACGCACCGCCCCGAAACTGCTCCCGCACCAAAAAAGCGTGGGAGCCGGCCTTGAACGGGATACGCGCTCCTCGAGCCACCGGCGCATAGCGCGGCGCATATGTCCCCAGCGCGGCCAGCGCCCCTGCCTCATCCTTGGCCGACCGGCACCACCCCGGCCAGTCATAGGCGCAGGCAAAGACCCGCTTGCTGCCGCGCTCGATATAGACGTCGGTCACTCGGGCGCTCGCTCTAGTTGAGACGCTCGACGATCATCGCCATCCCCTGGCCACCGCCGACGCACATCGTTTCCAGCCCAACTGACTTGTTCTCGCTGGTCAGGCCGTTCAAGAGCGTACACAGGATGCGGGCGCCCGTCATCCCGAATGGATGACCGAGAGCGATCGCGCCGCCGTGCGGATTCAGTTTGTCGCTGAACGGATCGATGCCCAGCTCGCGAGCCGAGGGGATCACCTGGGCAGCAAAGGCTTCGTTGATTTCGACGATGTCGATATCGTCGATCGTCATCTTCGCCCGCTTGAGTGCTTGCCGGGAGGCCTCGATCGGGCCCAGGCCCATGATCTCCGGATCGAGCGCCGAAACTCCGGTCGCGATGATGCGGGCCAGCGGCTGAATGCCGAGCTCCCGGGCTTTTCGATCGGACGTGATGACGACAGCCGCCGCGCCATCGTTCAACGGGCACGCGTTGCCGGCTGTGACCCGGCCGTTCTCTCGGAATGCCGGCTTCAATGTCGCCAGCACGTCCATGGTTGTGTTTGGGCGCGGCCCGTCGTCGCGGCGCATCACGGAGCCATTCGGGAGTGGAACCGGGACGATCTCGCGGTCGAAGAACCCGCCGTCTCGTGACTGCACCGCCCGCGCCTGGCTCTTGACGGCATAGCGATCCATCTCCTCGCGCGTGATCTGCTTACGGTCGGCGACGTTCTCCGCCGTTTCGCCCATCGCGATGTAGATGTCCGGGTATTCTTCGGTGTTGCCCGGTTTGAGTCGCGGATTCTGCGCATCCGGGAGGTCGGCGAAGCCATTGGCATACCGCGACACGCACTCGACGCCGACCGATAGAAAGGCGTCGCCCTCTCCCGCCTTGATCGCATGAAACGCCATCCGGCTGGTCTGCAGGGAGGACGCACAGTACCGGTTCACGGTTGTCCCCGGCACATCGAGCCTGGTCAGGATGCTGACCACACGGCCGATGTTGAACCCCTGTTCGCCTGCGGGCAGACCACAGCCGCACATCAGGTCGTCGATCGTCGTCCGCTCGAGCTGGGGCACCTTTTGCAGCACCTTGTCGGTGACGTGAGCCGCAAGGTCATCAGGCCTGACGTCGACCAGCGAGCCCTTGTGGGCGCGCCCAATCGGGGAGCGACCGTAAGCGACGACGACCGCGTCAGCCATGGAGCACGGTTCAGTCTACGCGGGGCGAACTGTCGTTTCGGGTGGTACGGTGTGCAGCTGAACGAGGTTGCGGAGCTGGCTGCGGAGCCGCTGCTCGGGGCTTCCTAGCGCGCAACGCGGGTAGAACCGACCGCGATTTTCGACGTCGCTCCCCGTGGTCAAATGGCGGCAGGTCGGCCATGTTCCCAGCGGCTTGTTTCGGGAATCGGTGGCATCGAAATACATCGGCTCGAACGAAGGACATTCCGCGAAATCGTCGCGGAACGGCCGCGGGTACGGACACCGATCGCTCTTGGCCTCGATCACCGACACGGCGATGAATCACCCACTTCGACTACCACATTTTATGCTGCCGCTTATGGTGCGTCAATCTTCGAGGCTGCCAGCCCCTCCAGCGGGCTCAGCGGCGCAGCTTCAGCGCCAGGACCGGACAGGCATCGACGGCCTGGCGAGCATGCTCGAGCAGGCCAGGCGCGATGGTCCCGGCCTTGACAATCGGATATCCCCAGTCATCGAGGGCGATCACCTCAGGCAACAGCTCGGCACAGAGGCCGTGACCGTCGCAGCGGATCCGGTCGACCTGCAGCTGTTCGCCCATCACGCGA
This sequence comes from Chloroflexota bacterium, assembly GCA_005881175.1. Classification (GTDB taxonomy): domain Bacteria; phylum Chloroflexota; class Dormibacteria; order CF-121; family CF-121; genus CF-13. Next base: position 319 of record VBEN01000058.1, on the reverse strand, counting down.
CCGCCTGAGCCATCGCGACCGGCCGTCCAACCGCCGGCGCACGGTGCAGGCAGAAACCCCGCTGGTGCGCGGCATAGTCCTCGGCAAAGACGCCGAGCGCGCTGCGTAAAAGTCCGGTCGCGCCGTCCGGATGCTTGCAGGCTCCACGACCGGCAAGCTGGCCACTCCAGCGCGCTATCCGTTTCAGGTCGTCCGGCTGCGCCGACCGCGCGGCCAACCGGCGACAGGCCGCGCCAATGGCGCCCAGGCCAAACAGGCATGGGCCGCACTGGCGCGCACTGTGGGAGGCGAGGTATCCGATGATCCGGGCCGTCGCCTC
>VBEN01000057.1 GCA_005881175.1 Chloroflexota bacterium | reverse complement strand
GACGGGGCAGGTCTTCTTGGCGTCCTCGGCGATGCGTTTGAAGGTCGCCTCATCGATGCCGGGCACGCTGCCCTCCGTGCTCAGCTCGATCTGGGTGATGGTCCAGCCTTTGTCGATCTTGTCGAAATGGACTTTGGCCGAGGTGCGGATTTCCTGCGGCGTATGGCCGGCCTCCGAGAGGGCGTTCGCGAACGCCATCGAAAAACAGCCGGCTTCGGCCGCGCCGATCAGCTCTTCGGGGTTGGTACCGGTGCCGTTCTCCATCCGGCTGGCGAAGCTATAGCGCCCTTCGAAGGCGCCGCTCCCGACCTGCATCGTCCCCGAGCCATCCTGGAGCGAACGCTGCCACCGGGCTTCCGCTGTGCGTACGGGCATTTCTGTCCACCTCCATTGAGCGAAGTTGCCTCGACCTGATCCTAGTAGACTGCGCTGTCGGCCGCTGCGAGGATCTGCAGCGTTCGCAACCGATCAGCCTGCGTCTTGCCCTGGACCGAGGCGAGCAGCAGCGTGACGCCCGCCGACGACCAGGCCTCAATCCGCTCGCGGACGTAATTGTGCGGTCCGACGATCGTGATGGCGTCGACCAGTGTGTCCGGCACTCGGCGGATCGCCTCGAGCTTCTTGCCGGTGAGGTAGAGCTCCTGGATGTCGCGGGCTTCCTCCTTAAACCCGTAGCGCTGAACGACCTCGTTGTAAAAGTTCTTGGCGCGCGAGCCCATCCCGCCAACGTAGAGCGCAACCCACGGCCGGATCGCGTCGCGTGCTGCCGACCGGTCATCGTCGATGAGCACCGGAACGTAGGGGGCAATCTCGAGCGAGTCGAGCGACCGCCCGGCGGCGCGTGCCCCCGCCTCGAGCTCCGGACGGAAGAGATCGAGGTGATCGGGCGAGAACAGCGTGGGGATCCAGCCGTCAGCCACTTCGCCGGTGAGGCGCAGCCCCGCCGGTGTCAGCGTTGCCAGAAAGATCGGCACGGTCGGCCGCACCGGCCGGGCGAGCAGTTTCAGGCCCTGGTTGAGCGTGAAGATCTCACCCTCGAACCGCAGACGCTCCTGGCGTAGCACCCGTCGCACGATCTCGACCGTTTCGCGCATGCGCTGCAGGGGCCGGTCGAATCGCATACCGTGCCATCCGCTGATGACCTGGTGGCCGCTCGTGCCGAGCCCGAGGATGAAGCGCCCGTTGGAAATCAGGTCGAGCGTGGCGGCCGTCTGGCCGAGCAGGGTGGGGGTGCGGCTGAAGACATTGACGATGCCGGTACCCAACCGGATCCGTTCCGTCCGGGAGGCGAGCGCCCCGAGGAGAGAGATGGCGTCGGTGCCCCACGCCTCCGGGACCCAGACCGAGTCGAGGCCGAGCGCCTCGGCACGTTGCGTCATCTCCAACGCATCGGCGAAGGGCAGGCCGCCCTCGTAGGGCAGGATAACCCCGATCTTCACCGTGGCATCGTACCCCGACCTGCGCCTAGAGTTGACGACAGCCGAACACCACGAGGAGGACGCCATGGCAGAGCGAACGACCACCATCAACGCCGCGCTTGCGGGAACGATCGATCTTGGAGGCGATTTGACGGTGAATCGCTTTGGCTTTGGGGCCATGCGTCTTACCGGTGCGGGCATCTGGGGAGAACCCGACGATCGCGAGGAGTGCAAGCGCGTCCTGCGCCGGACACTCGAGCTCGGCATCAACATGATCGATACGGCTAACTCCTACGGTCCGGAGGTGAGCGAGCGGCTGATCGCCGAGACGCTCTACCCCTATCCCGACGACCTTGTGATCGCGACCAAGGGAGGAATGACGCGTCCGGCACCTGGACGCTGGAACCCGGACGGCCGCCCAGCGCACTTGCGTGCTGCCTGTGAGGGCAGCCTCAAGCGGTTGCGCGTTGACCAGATCGACGTGTATCAATTCCATCGGCCCGATCCGCAGGTCCCATTCGAGGAGTCGGTAGGCGCCCTGGTGCAGTTGAAGAACGAAGGCAAGATCCGGCACATCGGTCTCTCGAACGTGACTACCGAGCAACTGGAGCAGGCACAGAAACTGACGCCGATCGTGTCGGTCCAAAACCGGTACAACCTGTTCGATCGCTCCTCAGAGGGAGTGCTCGAAGCCTGCTCATTGGAAGAGATCGCGTTCATTCCATGGCGACCCGTCGAGGGTGGCGAGCTCAGCGAAGCCGGCGGCGCGCTGGCTGATATCGCGCGGCGCAATCGGGCGACGCCCAGCCAGGTCGCCCTTGCCTGGCTGCTGTCGCATTCGCCGGTGATGCTGCTCATTCCGGGGACCTCGAAGGTCGCGCACCTCGAGGAAAACCTTGGCGCCGTGGCCCTCGACCTGCCACCGGCCGACCTGGCCGAGCTGGACAAAGTCGCAGCGGAGCCCTGAGCGACGACTCTCGAGACTGACGGCCATGACGGCTACGACGCGCTGGACGAGGCGCTGATGGAAACGTTCCCGGCCAGCGATCCCATTGCGGTCTCCGAGCCGATCGTCAGGCCGGAACCGATCGAGGACAAGTCGCCTTCCCGGACCGCGGGGTAAAGTCGAACGATGACCGGCGTCGTCGCCGTCCTGATCACGACCTTCCTCGCGTCTGCCGTGGAGGCGATCGAAATGGTGACCATCGTGATCGGCGTCGGTGCCACCCGCGGCTGGCGCTCAACGCTGATCGGCGCCGCCTCCGGCTTTGGCGTGCTGGCGGTAGTGGTGGTCGTGCTCGGCGCGGCCTTGAGCCAGGTGCCCATCGGACCGCTGCGCTTGATCGTCGGCGCGCTGTTGCTCACGTTCGGCCTCCAGTGGTTTCGCAAGGGCATCATGCGGGTCGCGGCACGAGGTCTGGCCGGGATCGGCGGCCAGGACCCCCACGAAGTTGCGGAGTGGACCGGCCCCGGCATGGACTGGACCGCCTGGTTCCTCGCCTTCAAGGGCGTGGTGTTGGAGGGGCTCGAGGTCGCCTTCATCGTGGTCACCTTCGGCGCCGGCTCCAACCAGCTGGGCACGGCTGTGGTGAGCGGCATCGGGGCAATCGTGATCGTTGGAGCAGTCGGCTTTTCTCTGCACCAAACGGTCCGTCGCATTCCACGGAGCCTGCTGCAGCTCATCGTCGGGGTTCTTCTCAGCACCTTCGGCAGCTTCTGGGCGATCGAGGGTCTCGGGATCGAGTGGCCCGGCGGCGACGCGGCGATTCCGGGACTGCTTATTCTCTACGCGGCGACTGCCGCGACCTACATCACCCTTGAGCGGAACCGGGCCCTCGGCCTGCGTCCGGCGGCCTAGCCGATGCCGCCGCCGTTGTCATGGATCGTGGCCATCGCTCGGTTTTTGTATGACTTCGTCGTCGGCGATGATTGGACCATGGCGGCGGCTGTCGCCACCGGACTTATTCTGTCTGCCATGTTGAACGCCAACCACATCGCGGCGTGGTGGCTGATGCCGGTGATTGTCGTGTTGATACTGGGCATCAGCCTCCGGCGAGCAAGCGGCAGACTCCGGTGAGCGTGATCGCCGTCGTCGGGCTCGCGACGATGGGCATGAACCTCGCCCGCAATCTCGCCCGGAATGGCTTTGGGGTTTCGGTCTATAACCGCACCACGTCGCGCGTCGACGATTTCATGAAGCAGTACGGGACGGAGGGCGACTTCACAGCGGCGCACTCGCCAGAGGAGCTGGTGCTGCAACTGGATAAGCCGCGCCGGATCCTGATGATGGTCAAGGCCGGGCCGCCGGTCGATGAGACCATCGAACACCTGGCGCCACATCTGGACGCCGGTGACATCCTGATCGACGGCGGCAACTCCTACTTTCTCGACACTGTGCGTCGGGGCAAGGCGCTGGAAGCGCGCGGCCTTCGCTTCATCGGCACCGGCGTGTCCGGCGGCGAGGAGGGCGCACTGCTCGGCCCGAGCATCATGCCCGGCGGCGCCCGCGACGCCTATCAGCAGGTCGAACCCATGCTGACCAGGATCAGCGCCCACGTAGACG
>VBEN01000157.1 GCA_005881175.1 Chloroflexota bacterium | reverse complement strand
CGCAAAGGCGGAGGTAAAGCTCTGCCACACCGACGGCAATGCCACCCGGTCCTGCGGCCGTTTCGGTCCAGCCACGCTCGGTTCGATGGTGTCCAGATCGAGTTCAATCAGCTCGCTGTAGACCGGCGTCTCCGCGTCGTCGGTGCGGAACATACCCTGCGCCCGGGTGTATCGCTCTACCAGCTCGATCAGCTGCCGGTCGCGGCCGGTGGTCTCCAGGTAGCGGAGGGTTTGAGCATCGACGGGGAAAAGCGAGGCGGTGGCGCCGTATTCCGGGCACATGTTCGACAGCGTGGCGCGGTCGGGCACCGAGAGACTGGAGAGCCCGGCGCCACAGAATTCCACGAACTTGTTCACCACACCGTGCTTTCGCAGCATCTCGGTCAACGTAAGGACGAGATCCGTCGCCGTCGCGCCCGGCCGCAAGGCGCCCGTCATCCGCACGCCGATTACTACCGGGGTGGGCAGGTAGGTAGGCTGGCCCAGCAGCGCGGCCTCCGCCTCGATGCCGCCCACGCCCCAGCCCAGCACGCCGAGGCCATTGACCATCGTGGTGTGCGAGTCGGTGCCGAGCAGCGTGTCGGGTAGCGCGTAGGCGCCGTTGCCGCCGTCGCGAACCTGCACCACCCGGCTCAGCCGTTCGAGGTTCACCTGGTGACAGATCCCCATGCCGGGGGGCACCACACTGAAGTTATGGAAGGCCTGCTGGGCCCAGCGCAGCAGGGCATACCGCTCGCCGTTGCGCACGTACTCCCGCTCGATGTTGCGCGCGTAGGCGCCCAGCGATCCGAACGCATCGACCTGCACGGAATGGTCGATGACCAGGTCGGCCTGCACCAGTGGATCGATGCGTCCCGCATCCTTGCCCGCGCGCTGCATCGCGGAGCGCATCGCGGCCAGGTCAACGACCGCCGGGACGCCGGTGAAGTCCTGTAGCAGCACCCGGGATGGTTTATACGGGACCTCGGCTTCTTTCGGAGGTGACTCCGGCCAGCGGGTCAGCGCCCGCAGGCTGATTTCCGATACCCGGCCGGCCTCAGCCTCGCGTAAGAGGCCTTCGAGCAACACCTTGATGGTGATCGGCAGCCGGTTGGGATCGCCGAACCCGGTGTCCGCGAGGCGCGGAAGTGAGTAGTAATCGAGGTCAGAACCGCTCAGCCTGAGCCGAGACTGCTGCATCTTTGTCGATGCTAATCGAATTCGCTTCGACAACTGTCGAGCTTGCCCCACCTCAGACGAATACTGATATCGTCAATGTATCGATTAGCAACAATGCGGCACTCAAGGCGACTCGCATCCGTGTTGCCGGCCATTCGAGATTCAAGGAGGAAGGATGAAGATTCGATTGCCGATCCTGGGAAGTGCGTTAGCGCTGATGGCGATGGTTGCGCTCACGCCGGCGGCTTTTGCCGCCAACAATAATCAGTCAGGCCTCGTCAACGTCAATCTTCAATCGATCGCCCTGGCTGTGCCAGTTTCGGTCGCGGTCCCGGTAGGGGTCGCGGCCAACGTCTGTCCGACGGTCGATGCCGCGCTGCTGGCCGCAGCAGCTCAAAACGGCACGGCGACCTGCGACGCCACCAGCAACTCGACGGCGCTGAGCACCGCCATTGCGGACGCGATGACGGGTTCCGGCGGCGGTAGCGACAATAATCGCCAGTCCGGGCTCGTGAACGTCAACGTTCAGGGACTCGCCCTGGCGCTGCCGGTTTCGGTCGCGGTTCCGATCGGGGTGGCAGCCAACGTCTGTCCCACCGTCGACGCCGCGGTGCTGGCCGCCGCTGCTCAAAACGGCACCGCGACCTGCGATGCTAGCACGACCTCGAACGCCTTGAGCCGCGCCATCGCCTCGGCGATCGCATAGCGCGGCGGCGGCAACGCTGCACTGTTGCCACGTTTGGAGGGAGGACGGTTTCGTTCTCCCTCTCCTTAAAGGGGCCGGTTACCGCTATGAAACTTTCGGTGCGCGGCGCGGAGCTGGGGATTCGTAACATGCGTGTAGATCTGGGTCGTGTTCAGGTTGGCATGTCCCAGTAATTCCTGGACCGCCCGAAGGTCGGCACCATTCGAGAGGAGGTCGGTGGCGAACGAATGGCGCAGGGTGTGCGGGGTCGCCTTGACCCCCAGGCCGGCGACGCGAACGTACTTTCCCACCAGCCGCTCGATCGAACGGGTCGACATCCGCATGCCCGGACCGCCGGGTGCCAGGTCCGGCTTCCCCTTCATGCGGATAAAGAGCGGTTTCCAGCGGTCCTGCCGCGCGTCCAGGTACCGTCCCAGCCAGCTGGTGGCGGCATCGCTCAAAAATACGACGCGTGGCTTTCGCCCTTTGCCGATCACCCCGAACTCTCGGGTCCGCAGGTTGATGTGCTCACGATCGAGGCGAGCCAGCTCGGAGAGCCGCAGTCCGGTGCTGAAGAAGGTCTCCATCAGGGCGCGATCGCGCAGCCCGCGGAGGTCATTGATGTCCGGGGCGTCGAGCAGGCGACGCAATTGGTCGCCATCGAGGAATTTCAGCGAGCGTGAGGGCGCCTTGCCCAGCTCCACCCGGTCCGGCGCGAGCACCTCGAGACCCTGCAGGGCCCAATAGCGCAGCAACGACCGAAGGGCGACCAGGAAATAGGTCTGCGTGGCCCGCGACAGTGGTCGCCCGGTGTGCTCGTTGACGTGGCGCGCGAGACCCAACTTGTACTGGCGTACGACCTCGGTCGTCAGCGCCGGCAGGTCCTGGACTTCCGGTTGTTCGCGCCCCAACCAGGTGAGCAGGTGATCGAGGTAATGGTCGTACTGCCGAATCGTCAGCTGGCTGAGGTTGCGGTCGACCTCGCAGGCCTCGAGGAAGCGGCGCACACGTTCGATCAGGGCCGGCGCGACCGGCGGTGCCTGGGTTGTGGACGTGGGGGAGACGATGGGCACGCTGCTGCTGGCGATTCTACGGCTCCCGCTGCTTCCTGAACGCTGGCTTGACAATTCGCGGACCGCACCGGTAGCATCGCGATATATCGTGATAGCCTTTGAAGGAGGCAGCAATCCTATGTGGTCCCATCGTGAATTCCGGTTCGACCAGTTTCGGCGGCAGATGTTCGAGCGCGGCGATCTGAAGTACGTCATCCTGGAGCAGCTCAAGGACAAGCCCGCGCATGGCTATGAGCTGATCAAGGCGCTCGAGGAGCGGTTTGGTGGCTTCTATGCCCCCAGTCCAGGCGCGGTTTACCCGACGCTCCAGATGCTGGAGGACATGGGCTACGTCAGTTCGCTACAGCAGGACGGCCGCAAGGTGTACAGCATCACCGATGCCGGCCGCAGTTTCATGAACGAGCGCCAACCGCAGGTCGACGAGGTCTTCAACCGCCTGAAGGAGCGCTGGGGCGCCGAGTGGGGCCCGCAGGCGCAGCGGCTGATGCACGACCTGCGCAACGATCTGCGCGAGCTGGGGCGCTCCGTTGCCAGCGAGGCGCGGACCCGCTGGCCGGATCCCGAGCGGCAACGGCGCATCCGCGACGTCATCAGCCGCGCGAAGGCCGAGATCCAGTCCATCCTGTCCGAGGAGCGGGCGAAAGTCTAGAGCTCTCCGCGGACGACCCGCCGCCGGATCCATTCCTCGAAGAACCGTTCTTTGATGATGTAGGCGCCGCTCGGTTCCAGGTCGACCAGCTCGCGCTCGACCAGCGTCCGGACGGCGCGCTGCACCGTGGTGGCCGCGCCCAGGTTGGCCCGACGCCGGTAGTCCTCGCTGTAGATGTTGCGGCCGCCCCACTCCACCAGCGCCACCAACAAATTGCGCTGGGCCGGCGCGGAATCGTGCCAGAGGACGGTCATCTGGGCGGCCTCGGCGTCCAGCACCCGGTCGACGGCGGTCGCCACCAGCTCCGGAACGGTGAGGGGAAGCAGGGCCACCTCCCACAGGAAATGCGCCGCCTCCTGAGTGTCGTTCGGGTGTGCGCCGGTGAAATCGATCAACCCATAGACCACCTCTTTGGGCACCGGCCGCCCACTGGTCCGGAAGCGCGCCATCAGAAAAGCGGCGAAGTCCTCGCGTGGCAATGGGCCGAGCGGGTAGGGGCGCGCCATCTTCAGCAGCGGAGCGCTCCGCTCGTGGACCGCCTTGCGCAGCAACGCCTGGCGTGATCCGAGCAGGGCGTAACTGACATGCTGCTGGTGCTGAATCACCGCTCGAAGCTGCCGCAGCAGCGTCGCCCCCAGTTCCATTAAATCCTGAAACTCATCGAGGATCACCACAACACGCTTTCGTTTACTGGTTCGCGCGATCGCCTCCGGTTCCTCGAAGAGCTGCTCCAGCAGGGCGTCGAGATTTGGAGTTCCGGCGCTGCCCGCCTCGAACGAAAGCTGAGCATGGCCGTGATCGTCAATCGTCAGGGTGGGCCGGACCCGGAACGTTTTGAGATGTTGCACGACCCAGTCCTCGGCGCGCTGGGCGGGACTGCGAAACGCGTCGAGATACGCCGACGCCAGTCGGTCGGCGAGCCGAGCCCGAGAGGGGACCAGCATGCAATCCAGGTAGGCGACCGGAATGCCGGCGGCCTGCAGGCGACGTTTCACTTCCAGGATCAAAGAGGTCTTGCCGAAGCGGCGGGGCGCCTCGATCAGGATGTTCTGGCCGCCGCGGAGCTCCCGCTCCAGGACCAGCAGATCGGCCTCGCGGTCGGTGAACGCGTCACCGGACACGATCCGGCCGAAGCGAAAGGGGTTGGACGGCGGCGGTTTTATGCGGGCTGGCATTACGCAGTAAAGTATAACTCTGATACGCGAACTTGCGTACTCGGATCAGGCTGTGGGACGCGTCAGGCGGCGCGCTTCAGCGGTCGTCGGCTCGGATCGTAGCCGGGCAGCAGCGCGCTCCAGTCGACGCCGGTATTCCGGGCGCGGAAGTGGGCCAGGGCGAAGCGGTCGCAGGCGGTCTCCGCCGACGCCTTGCCGCCGCGAACCTCGCGCAGGTACCAGTGAAAGAACTCGTGGCAATAGACGAAGCGGAGCACCTCGCGCCGGGTGCGAAAGCGAATGCTTCGGCTGAACCACTGAAAGGCGAGCCGGCGTCCGGGCTTGCGTCGGGCGCGATAGTAGACCTTCTCGTCCCAGCTGCGGAACGGCTCCGGGACCTGGAGCTCGATTAGCCGGTCCTCGTACCAGCAGAAGGCGGCCAGGTGGGGCGCCTGCCGGTAGCGGAGCGGCCGGGCGGAGATGGCGTAGCCGGGCGGCGGCGGGAGGTCGGCCAGCCAGCGGCGCAGGGTCTCGGCATCGACACCGGTAACCCGAGACCGCAGCGGGACCGCCGCCCAGGACCGGCGGAGAGGGGAGAGGGGCATGTTTTTAGCTTAGGCAATTCCGCGGCGCATTCCAACCCCGAACGCCGTTACACAATTTGTAAGGTTTCGCCGCCTCTCCGCCACAGCTTGTGGCCGACTCTTGGACCGAATCGCAGCGTTTGCCTTACAGACTGGGAGCCGGTGGACGCCCAGCCCCTGAGCGAGCTCGACCTGGCACGGCTCCGAACCCGGGTCCAGCACTCGGTATTGCAGCG
>VBEN01000245.1:1376-2918 GCA_005881175.1 Chloroflexota bacterium | reverse complement strand
CAGCGACGAGGTTCCGAAGTCGAGCGCCACCCGCGAGCGCGGCCCGTCCACGAGGATGCACGTCTGGAAGCGTCCGCCGCTGCCGAATGAATCCCCGGAGCCGACGAAGCGGACGCTGACCGGCATACCGGACATTGTAGGCGCGTCAGGACGTGGAGCTGCGCCCTCGCAGGTGAGAGGTCCAGCGCCGCCAGTTGACCGGCTGGGAGTGGTCGACGACGTTCATGGCCACGAGCTTCTTGGCTCCGTCGGCGAGGGCGGCCGCGATCGACGAGAACCGGTCGGGCGATTCGGCGATGACCTCGCCCGCATAGTTGACGATGCGCCACCGCCATGAGGGGTCCTTCGGCGTGTTGAATGCGGTGACCTGCATCTCTCCATCCTTTTGGCGGGACAGGGTCGCTCGTCCGGGTGGTCTACGGTACCAGAATCGCCGGGCCGGTGAGGAAGTAATTTATATGTTTCATATATGTTATATAATGTGTCGCGGAGGCGGCCCTGCATGTTCGAGAACGAGACGCGCGTGCTCATCGTGCTGCCGAGAGATCTCGCCGACCGCGCCCGCAGCCTGGCCGGCCGGGCGACGACGTCCATCCGGCTGCCGGTGAGCCTGCAGATCGTGTTCCGTGCGCTCATCGAAGAGGGGCTGAAGCGGCCGGGCGATAATGGGCTCTTCGCCAACATCAGCCGGCAGGCCGAGACGATCCGGCGCATCCGGAGTGAGGCGCGACGCCAGCCCGTCACCGTCAAGGCCCGACGGGGCCGGATGGTGGCGCCGCGGCGGAGATCACCATGAAGGAGTCCGCAGCATGAACCCTGTCTGGGTCGTTCCCGTGGTCGCCATCGCGCTCACCGAGGTCGCGGTCCTGGCGACGTCAATCTACCTGCACCGCGCCCTGGCCCACCGCTCGCTGCACGTGCACCCGCTGGCCGAGCTCGGGTTCCGGGTCGTCCTGTGGCTGACGACCGGCCAATCCCGGCAGGAGTGGGTGGCGGTGCATCGCAAGCACCACACCTTCACCGATCGCGAAGGCGACCCCCACAGTCCGCGCATGCTCGGCTTCTGGAAGGTCCAGCTCTTCAACGTCGTGTACTACGCGCGCGAGGCGCGCAACCCCCAGACGCTGGAGACGTTCGCCCCCGACGTCCGGCCCGATCGTCTGGACCGCGCGATCTTCTCCCACGGCGTGCTCGGCCTCGTCATCGGGCTCGGCATGCTGTGCGCCCTCATCGGGTTCTGGCCCGGTCTCATCGCCGGCCTCACCCATGCCGTGCTCTACGTGTTCGTGCTGGCCCCGCTCATCAACGCCGTCGGTCACCGGCGCGGCGGCAAGAACTTCGACAACACGGCGTTCAACTCGCGCGTGCTGGCCTGGATCACCGGCGGCGAGAGCCTCCACAACAACCACCACGCGCATCCGCGCTCGGCCAAGTTCAGCGCGCGGCGCTCGGAGTTCGATCCCTCGTGGCCGGTCATCTGGCTGCTGGCGGCGGTGCGTCTGGTCACCATCCAGGGGGCGCCGATGGCGCCGGCGCCAAGGA
>VBEN01000245.1:0-1356 GCA_005881175.1 Chloroflexota bacterium | reverse complement strand
GCGCAGGCCGTGGGGGCCGGGAGCGAGCGTCTTCAGCAGAACACCGATCGCGATCGGCCGCGTCCGGCCTGGCCCGCGCGCCGCTGATCGACGTGGCACCGGGGGAGACTGACCTTCCCCGGAACAAGGAGGTTCCCGTATGCAGCTGACAGCACCGTGGATCAAGCCGGCGGCGTGGGGCGCAGTGCTCGGTTCGGTGGCGACGATGATCGTCGGTTTTGGATGGATGGGATGGGTGCTCGGAGCCACCGCGGAGCGGGCGGCCGCCACGCGCGCCGACTCGGCCGTGGTCACCGCGCTCACGCCGTCCTGCGTGTCGAAGTTCATGCAGCAGCCGCAGGCCGCCAACAAGCTGAAGGAGCTGCAGACGATCGATTCCTGGAAGCAGCGGGAATTCGTCGAGGCGGGCGGCTGGGCCACGCCGGTCGGCGACAAGACGCCGAACTCCGGCCTGGCGAACGCGTGCGCCGAGCAACTCCTGAAGGCCAAGAGCAGCTGACGCGTTGTCGTTGACGGCCGCTCACTGCCCGAGGCGGTGAGCGGCCATGCTCTTCGGATTCGCCCTCCGCGACTACCGATCCAGATTCCGGTAGTACAGCGTCGTGCCGCAGAGCCCGCCGTGCGGCAGCAAGGCAAAGCCCGGGATCACGCCCACCCGCACCCAGCCCAGGCGCCCGTACAGGCGCTCCGCCTCGGGGTTGGCGGTGTCGAGGACCAGCAGCGTCTTGCCGCAGTCGCGCGCGGTGGCCTCGGCGGCGCGCATCAGCGCCGCCCCCAGCCCCTGCCGGCGGGCCCGGCGATGCACCAGCATCTTCGACAGCTCGGCACGGTGCGGCTGGTTCTCCGGCTGCTCGAGCACGAGCTGCACGGTGCCGCACACGCCTCGCGCGTCGGCCGCGACCAGCAGTGCGCGCTCGCCCGCGGCCGCTCCCTGCGCCACGCGACGCCAGAACGCCACGGCCCGCGCGCGCGACAGCGGGTGCATGAAGCTCACCGACGCCCCGCCCTCGACGCAATCGATCAACACGTCGGCGAGCTGGTCGATCTGCGCATCGTCCAGCGCGTGCACGCGTCGAACGGACCAGGTGTCCGCGCTCATCGCCGCGAGGAGGTCTCGGACGCGATCACCACGGCATAGCGCGTGGGCTTTCGCGTGGGATTGTGGAACATCGTCGGGCGATCGAGCTGCATCGCCAGGCAGTCGCCTTCGCGCAGCCGGTGGCGCTCCGCGCCCAGCGTGACGTCGATGGCGCCTTCCAGCACCCACACCTGCTGGTGGACGCGCACGTCGCGCCCGCCGGTCTCGAACGCCACCCGTCCCCCGGGCGGGAAGCACACCTCCACGATCTGCATCGG
>VBEN01000246.1 GCA_005881175.1 Chloroflexota bacterium | reverse complement strand
GCCGCCAGATGATTCCCGTACCCAAGGATGTTGATCGACCCATAGATGACGTATTTCTCGCAAGCCGTACTGAACGCCGAGCCGAGTTCGGTCATGCGCCCCACGCTGCGTACGACTCCATCGATCACGGTGCGGTCGAACCAGTCCCAGAGCAGCCCCACGCGCTTGACGGGCTCGACGATGGCCAAGTCGTAGAGCTCGTCCACGTAGTACTTGTTGAACAGCGTCTTGTACACGCCAGGGACACGGCCGGCCCACTCCGCCGCGGTCTCGGTCCGGAGGATGTAGAGGTAATGGGCCAGCCCCCAGCCGAGCAAGGCGATCACCGTGGCCAGTCCCATGAGCATGACGACGAGTCCGAGGCCCGCCTCGTGCTGGTCCCCACCGCCGGCGGGAGTGGCCACCGGACCGAGAAAGTGATGGAACCACCCGGCCTCGGGAGGCACCCCGGGGAAGCCACCCAGCACGGAGAGTGCAGCCAGTATCACCAGCGGCCCGATCATGATGGCGGGGGATTCGTGGATATGCTCGGCCACCTGGTGCTCGGCCCGTGACTCTCCATAGAAGGTCAAATACGTGAGACGGAACATGTAGAAGGCCGTCAGGAACGCACCAACCGCCGCCACTGCATACCACCCGTAACGGCCGTGTACGAAGGCGTGGGCCATGATCTCGTCTTTGCTCCAGAACCCGGCCAGCGGGAAGATGCCGGCAATGGCCAGGGTGCCCACCAGAAACGTGGCGTGGGTCCACGGAATCCTGTCGCTCAGCCCGCCCATCTTCCGGATGTCCTGCTCGCCCGACATGGCATGGATGACGGAACCGGCAGAGAGAAAGAGCAGGGCTTTGAAGTAGGCATGGGTCGTCAGGTGGAAGATGGCGGCCGTATAGGCGCCGACCCCACAGGCCAGGAACATGTATCCGAGCTGGCTCACCGTGGAATAGGCCAGCACGCGCTTGATGTCGGTCTGGACCAGCCCGATCGTCGCCGCAAATAGCGCCGTCACACCGCCGACCCAGGCCACGGCGTTCAACGCCACCGGCGACAGGTCATAGAGCACGTGGTTGCGGACCACCATATACACTCCGGCCGTCACCATCGTGGCGGCGTGGATCAGGGCGCTGACCGGGGTGGGCCCCTCCATCGCATCAGGCAGCCAGGTGTAGAGGGGAACCTGGGCTGATTTTCCGACCGCCCCCAGCAGCAAGCAGAGGGTGATCGCCGTGGCCATTCCCGTCGAAAGCTGACCGGCCTGTGCGAAGACTTGGGTGTAGTCCAGCGTCTTAAAGTTCACGAAGACGAGAAAGATCGCGAGCAGGAACCCGGCGTCGCCGATCCGGTTCACCACGAAGGCTTTGGTGGCGGCCTTGGCGGCCGAGACTCGGTCGTAATAGTAGCCGATCAATAAATACGAGCAGAGGCCCACCCCTTCCCATCCGATGAAGAGGACCAGGTAGTTGTTGCCCATCACCAGCAGGAGCATGGAGACCATGAAGAGGTTCATGTACGTGAAGAAGCGCGTGAAGCCTTCCTCCCCGTGCATGTAGCCGATCGAGTAGAGGTGGATCAGGAACCCCACCCCGGTGACCACCGTGGTAGGCGGTCACTTCCCGCGCCACGCCGGTCCGCAGGATGCGGATGAACACGATGATCGCGCACAGGAAGGACAGGCCCACCGACCCGCAGCCGAGGCGATAGGCGCCGACGTGCGAGTAGCGGTTCCCCAGCAGACCGTTTAGCAGAAAGGCCGCAAGTGGAAAGACCGGGATGAGAATGACGAGCAGGTCGAACACGCTAGCCTTCAATCTGACAAACTGCTACCACTTCAAGAGGTTCATCTCATCTACATTCGTGGAGATTTTTCCGCGGAACACCACGATGATGATGGCCAACCCCACCGCCGCCTCGCCGCCCGCGACTGCGATCACGAACAGCGCCACGATCTGACCGGCCATGGAATCCAGGTAATGCGAGAACGCCACCAGGTTGAGGTTGGCTGCATTCAGCATGATCTCAACCGCCATCAGGACGATGATAAAGTTCCGGCGGATGAGCACGCCGATCACGCCGGTCGTAAACAGCACCGCGCTGACCGCCACGTATGCACTCAGAGGCACCATAAGATCACCAAACGACCGTGAGGCGTGAGGGGTGAGGCGTGAGGTGAGCGGATCTGCTCTTCAAGTCCATCGCTTTGGCTCCTAGCGCCTCACGCCTCACGTGAGTCCGTGTCGGCGGCCGTCGGCGTCTTGGCCAGCACAATGGCACCGATGATCGCGCCCAACAGGAACACCCCCACGATTTCGAACTGTAGCAAGTAGTCGCTGAACATTTTGATGCCGACCGCGTAGGTATCCCCGTGCTGAAGGACCGCGGCCACCGGGGCATCGCCTTTCACCCCGCCGAATGGGGACCGTAGCATCAGCGCGAGCAGGTACGCGCAGCCAAGCACTGCCGGGACCAGAAACAGGGGATATCGGGAATGGAGGACACGCTCGTCGGTTTTGAGATTCAGCAGCATCAGCACGAACAGATACAGGACCAGGATCGCGCCGACGTACACGATGATCTGGACGATGGCCAGAAACTCCGCGTTCAGGAGAAAGAACAGGCCGGCCACGTGCAGCAACAAGGTCAGCAGCGCGATCCCGCAGTGCACCGGGTTTCTCAGCGCAACGGTGAGGGCCCCCGCCAGTATGCTGACCAGCGAGAAATAGGCGAAGAAGAAAGCGACCATGAGTCTCTAGGTGAGGTGCTTGGGTGGCCCGGGTTGTGTGGGCTTCTGCACCGACTGCGGGAAAAAGTATCGGTAGTCTCGGCTATCCTGATCATCCTTTTCCTGATTGTGGGCATACAGATACTTCTTGGCGTCAGCCAAATAGCGCTCGCCGATTTCGTAGAGCCGCTTCTTGTCGAAGAGGAGGGTGCGTTTATCGTGCGTGGAGTACTCGTAAAGTTTGGTCATCGCCAGCGCATTGACCGGGCAGGCCTCCACGCAGTAGCCGCAGAACACGCACTTGGTGATATCGATGTAGAA
>VBEN01000156.1 GCA_005881175.1 Chloroflexota bacterium | reverse complement strand
CACCGAGACCACCAGCCGGAGGTTTGCCTCGGTCAGGTGATGGCGCGCCTCTTCCGAGCCGGCCTCCATCTCCTTGGCCAGTTCGACCTCTTCCTTGGCCGTGAGCAGGTTGACACGTCCGATCTCCTTCAGGTACATCCGGACCGGGTCGTCGAGGGCCACCGAGCTGACCACCTCGACCTCCGTGAGGACTTCCTCTTCGTCTTCGTCCTGCTCGGCCTCGGCGTCGGCCGTGACCGAGATACCCATTTCCTGGAAGGCCGCGGCGACGCGCACGAAGCCATCTGCGTTACCCTCGATGGAGGGAAACGCCTTGATCACGTCGTCAGGGGACAGGTAGCCTTGATCCTTCCCCTTGAGGATCAGCGCTTCCGCGCTCAGTACGAGCGGGTCTACCTGAACCCGCGTTTTTACCTTGGTCACTCGCGTTTTCTACCCATATCGTGACGGATTCAGACAGGGTTCGTCTAGTGGTTCGTCCATTCGGGACGATGCCGCTGTAACCTTTCCCAATAGTCGCGATAGGCCAAGTCGCCATTTGTGGCTTTTGCGAGGCTTTTTGCGTATTCAGAGGCTCAAAAGGGCGCCCGCCGGCTTCAGGCGGCCAGCGTCAGGTGCGCCTTCAGCCATTCGGTCGTCGCCTCGACGCTCAGCGGCCGGCTGATGGCGTAACCCTGGGCGTAGTCGCACCCGAATTGGCGAAGGAGATAGCGCGTCTGGTGGTCCTCGACCCCTTCCGCGACCGCCTTGAGGCTGAGGTTGTGAGCCAGGTCAACAATCGAACGGACGATCGACGCGGCTCCCTGGTTGGCCAGCATCTCGCTGACAAACGACCGGTCGATCTTGATGAGATCAACGGGCAGACGCTGCAGGTACGCCAATGAGGAATAGCCCGTTCCGAAGTCGTCGACCGAGAGACTCACCCCGAGCTGGTCCAGTCCGTGCATTACGTCGCCGGCACCTTTGGCCATCGCGCTTGTTTCCGTGAGTTCCAGAATCAGGCACGCGGGATCAATGTCCATCCGCCGAAGGAGCTCAGCGAGCCAGGTAACCAGAGACCTATCTTCGAGGTTGAGCGAGGACAGGTTCACGGCCACTGTGACATTGAGGCCGTTTGCCCGCCAGGTCACGACCTGGCCAAGGGCTTCTTCCAGGACCCAGCGGCTCAACGGATTGATGAGCTCGGTTTGCTCGACGGCCGAGATGAATTGGGCCGGCATGATCAGCCCACGCTCAGGATGCCGCCAGCGGATCAGCGCCTCCAAGCTATCCAGCCCGCCGTCCGTCACGCGGACTATGGGCATGTATTCCAGAAACAGCTCGTCGTTACTGATGGCGTGGCGCAGCTCGCCGCGCAAACCGAGTCGGGCGCCCGGTTGGGCTTCATCATCAGCCGGCGCGTAGACCGTATGTCCTACCTGGCGTCGTTTGGCAAGGTACATGGCCACGTCGGCGTGACGCATCAGGGTGTCGCCGTCCTGACCGTGCTCGGGGAAGACGGCAATGCCGATGCTGGCCCTGACGTCTATCGTCCGCTCGCCGACTTCGAACGGTGCTTCCAGCGCGTCCATGATTCGCCGCGCCAATCGAGATCCGCTTGTCTCGTCCGTGATTTCCGCTGAGATGACGGCAAACTCATCGCCCCCCATCCGGGCGATCGTGTTGGCGGCACCTACCGCGTCCATCAGCCGCTTGGCGACCGCGACCAGCAGTCGGTCGCCCTCGTCATGGCCGAGGCTGTCGTTGACTTCCTTGAAGCGGTCCATGTCCATCATGACCAGGCCCCACGGCTTTCGGTCGGTTGTGGCCTGCGCCATGCGTTCGTGGAGGCGATCGTTGAATAAGCTGCGATTGGGCAGGCCGGTCAAGGCGTCATAGAGCACCCGCCGCTCGAGATTCTCCCGCTCCAATTTCTGCTCCGAAATATCCCGGAGCGTGCCGATGAAGACACGTTGCTGCCCGGCCTGCATCTGGCTTCCGATGAACTCGAGCGGGAACGTCGATCCATCTTTTCGGCGTCCGAGCGTTTCGTGCGAGCCTGAGCGGACTTGCTTCTTATCGGGACGCAGGTAGCTCTCGAGGTGAACCAGGAAGTCGCGCTGGTGCGGCGCCGCGATCAGCGCCGTGACCGACTCGCCGATCAACTCGGCAGAGGTGTACCCAAAGAGCGACTCCACCCGCGGGTTGACGGATTGCAGCCGACCGCCGTCGTCCAGCGTCACGATGCCGTCGGCAACGTTGTCCAGGATGCTTCGGATGTGCGCGCCGCTGGCGCGCAGGGCGTCCTCCGCAGACACCTGGTTGGTGATATCGCGCGCCACCCCGTAACTCAGACCTTCCTCCGCAACCGGTGCCACGGTCCACTGCAACCACCGGTAACTCCCATCCTTGCATTGGAACCGCGCGCGAAATTCCAGGCTCTTTTTGCCCTGTCGGAGCTGCTGGATCTCTGTGTTGACCGCCTGCTGGTCGTCCGGATGGTAGAAGTCGACGGTGGGCTTGGCCATCAGCTCGGCGCGAGTGAACCCGGTCGTCTTCTCCCAGGATGCGTTGAGGACTTTGAAGTAACCGTTACCGGCGACGCAGAAGAGGTCGATCGAAAGGTCGAACAGGCGCTCACGGTCGTTGCGGCTCGCTTGCCAGGCGGCCAGCGCCTGTGAGAGATCACCCACCTCGTCCTGGCGCTTGCCTGCGGGGATTCGCATCGCATTTCCAGCGGCCAGTCCTCGCGCCGCCGCGGCGAGCTGCCCAATTGGCAGCAGCACCCGGCGGGATAGGAGGAGGCCCAGGCCTATCAGCAGCAAACCGGCAAGAATACTGCGGCTGATGCTGACCCTGAACAGCCTATCCCGCTCGCGCCGGGCCGCTTCCAGCGCCGAATCGATGCGTTGCCTGGACGCAATCGCGTAGCTGTCGTCGGCCTCGAGGAACGTCTGGAAAAGCATTGCTCCCTGATTGATGGCCTGCGGATCGTCGATTGGTGAGTTCGACGCGTCGACCCTTTTCCTGATGCCCTCGGCCCACGCCTGCCAGACCTGGGCGGTCACGACCACCCGGGAGACTTCTACCGAAAGCTGCTCCGCTTGGGCGGCGGCTTGAAACTGGCTCAGCACGTTGCCGGCCAGCTGCTGTCCGTCAACGTAAACCTGCTCTGACAGGGCCCGCGCGTCGTTGGCGTAGGCGTTGATGCCCGCTTGCTGTTCGAACAGGCCCAGACGGAAGCTGTCATTGTCGACGTCGATCCGACGTGCCGCGTCGGCTTGCTCATACGACGCGCTCAAGGCCTCATAAGAGGACAGTGGGCGGGATAGCGGAAGCCTACTAGGTAATGCGCGCCTTGTTACCGAACTGTTGCCGGCTACCCACGTGGGACGCGACGCTACTAGTTCACGCCCGCCGCACCCAGATTCTTCCGGAGCGCTACCGTCCGCTCGCCTTCAATACGAAGGCCGTTTAGCCCATTTCCTTGCCAGCTGACGCGGTCGCGGGCACTGTGTTCGGCTTTTCGCCGTCTGGCTTTGCGGTTGCATCGGCCCGATTCAGATTGGACTGGTGCTCGCGCAAGGTGGTGAGTGGACCGCTGACTGTCTGGTACCGCTGACCGGCCACTAGCAGCTCTTCGGCAGGAAACCGGGTGATGACCTCGCAGCCCGTCTTCGTCACGACGACTTGCTCCTCGATGCGGGCCGCCTGATACCCATCGGACGCGGGCCAGTAGGTTTCCAGCGCGAAGACCATGTTCTCCTTGATCACATCGCCATGCTCCGGCGCAATCAGTCGGCTAATCACCGGCTTCTCCCAGATGGAGAGGCCGACTCCATGGCCGAGCTGCAGCGCGAAGGCCGCCTCTTCGTTTGGAAACCCAAACTCCTGCGCTCGCGGAAAGGCCTCGGCCACCTGTGCGGTCGTCGCCCCCGGGCGCACGCGGCTGATGGCGTCGTCGAGGTAGTAGCGGCAGCGCTTATAGGCATCGACCAACCCCGCTGAGGCGCTGCCGATGGCAAAGGTTCGGTAATAACAGGTGCGATAGCCGTTGTAGGCGTGAAGGATGTCGAAGAACACCGGGTCGCCCGGACGCATCACGCGATCGCTGTAGATATGTGGATGCGGGTGAGTCCGCTCGCCCGAGATGGCGTTCACACCTTCAACGTGCTCCGAGCCAAGGTCGTACAGGGTCTTGGCGACCAGGCCGACGCATTCGTTTTCTTTCATCCCCGGGCCCATCACCTTGTAAAGCGCTTCGTAGGCGGCGTCCACCATCATGCAGGCGCTATCGAGGAGCACCAGCTCGTCGACTGACTTGATCATGCGGGCCTGCAGCATGAGCTGCTGACCGTCCACCACCTTGAGCCCGGCGGCTTGGAGGGCGAACATGATGGGTGGTTCGACGATGTCGACGCCGACCGGCTCGTTGGCCAGGCCGGCCGCCTCGAGCTCGACCTTGATCTTGTGGGCGACGTCCTCGGCTCGCCCGGCTTCCGGCCGGATGCCGCCTCGGAAGTTCGTGATTCCCGCGCGCGATCGACCGTCGAGCCAGGGGTTATAGAGCTGGTGGTGACGCGCTGCGGAGCCGAAGTCCCACATGATCGGCTCGCGCTCCTGTGGCAGCAAGCACCACCGGACGAACTTGTCGTTGCTCCAGGTTCCGATCAGGGTGCTCGTGATGTAGCGGATGTTATTGGGGTCGAAACAGACCAGTGAGCCCAGCTCGGAGCTCTTGAGGAGGCCCTTGATGCGTTCCAGTCGATCGCTTCGGAGGCGGTCGAAATCGACGCGTTTCTCCCAGTCCACGGCCATCAGGCCAAATGTCTTGCCCACGGTTAACCCTCCCTTGGAACGAGGCCAACTTAGCAGCGCCCGGGAGGACCGTCAAGCCGCCCCGGGAGCTTGACCAAGCCGGGGCTGGGGTTTATGTTTGCTGGGCACACGCGAGGGAGGGATCCGAGCGTTGATTACGGCTGGTCTGGACATCATTGATCGCCACTTCGCCGCGGAGAACGCCCACGACATCGAGGCGACGCTGGCGACCTACACCGACGCCATCGTGTGGGACGATGTGACCCATCCCGGCTCGCCATTCCGAGGCAAGCGGGCGGTCGCCGAGGCGTACGGCGGTATCCTGCAGGCCATTCCCGACATCCACCTGCGCAGCGTCAGCCGGTTTGAGTGCGCTGACCACGTAATCGACGAGTCGATCGCCACCGGGCACGTCATGGGCGAGTTCGCCGGCGTGGCCGGCGGTGGCGCTCCCGTGAGCTTCCGGCTGCTCCACGTCTTTGATCTGCGTAATGGATTGATCGAGCGCGAGAACGCCTGGTTCGATTCCGCCGCCGTGCGCCGCCAGGTGGAGGCCTTCCACCATCGCTGAGTTTCAAGGAGGAGGACAAGATGGCTGACCGATTGTTGCTTCGTGGTGGTTCTGTGATCTCGATGGATCCGAAGATCGGCGATCTCCCGAAGGGCGATGTGCTGATTGAGGGCGACAAGATCGCGCAGGTCGCGCCGAACATCCAGGCGGATGCTCAGGTGATCGATGTGACCGGTGATGTGGTGATCCCTGGCTTCGTCGACAGCCACCGGCATACCTGGGAATGCGCGATCCGCGGCTGCGCGCCGAACGCGACGCTCGACGATTACTTCGTCGATGTGCTGGATACCTTCGCGCCCATCTACCGGCCGGAGGATGTCTACGCCAGCAACCTCGCCGGAGCCCTCGAGTGCATCAATGCCGGGATCACGACGCTGCTCGATTGGTCGCACATCAACAACACGCCCGAACATCCGGACGCCGGCGTGCGCGGCCTCCAGGAATCGGGAATCCGTGGCGTGTATGCCTATGGCAGCGCCAACCTGTCGCTCAACGACTACTGGAACCAGAGCAAGATCGCCATCCCCAAAGACGACGTGCGCCGGGTTCGCGACACATATTTCTCCTCGAAGGACGGCTTGCTGACGATGCAGCTCGCCACTCGTGGCCCCGGCTTCTGCATGGACGACGTGTGCACCCACGAATGGAAGCTGGCGCGGGAGCTTGGCCTGCCGATCACCGTCCACGTCGGCATGGGCCGGCTCGCCGGACGGTTCGCCATGATCAAGCAGCTGCAGCGGCTCAACCTGCTCGGACCGGATACCACCTACATCCACTGCTGCTACTTCAATGACGAGGAGTGGCAACTCGTCAAGGACACGGGCGGAAAGATCTCAATCGCCTCGCAGATCGAGATGCAAATGGGCCATGGCCAGCCGCCGATCGGCAAATCGCTGAAGTACGGGCTGCGGCCCAGCCTATCGATCGACGTCGTGACCACGGCGCCGGGCGACATGTTCACCAACATGCGCAGCGCGTTCGCTTCCGAACGCGTTTTGGTCAATGCCGTCGCCTGGGAAGCGAATACGCCAATTCCCGAGAACACCTTGACCGCGCGGGGTGTCCTGGAGATGGCCACCACCAACGGCGCCTACACGGTCGGTCTGGAGGATCGCACCGGCTCGCTGACCCCCGGCAAGCAGGCCGATGTCGTCGTCATCGATGGCAAGGCGCCCGGCACCGCGCCCGTCATCGACCCGGTCGCGACGGTGGTGCTCGCGGCCGACGTATCGAATGTCGACACCGTGATCATCGGCGGAAAGGTCCACAAGCGTGACGGAAAACTCGTGGCCAACTACGCGCGGGCGCGCGAGCTGGTGGAGAAGAGCCGCGACTATCTCACCGAAACGGCCGCGAAGAAGAAGCTTCAGCCGGTTGGGTGACGGTTGCAGGATCGGCGCTAGCAACGAGTCGACACGTCGTTCGACGGGGCGGCGAATCGAACTTCGCCGTCCCGCAGGCGTTTAAGGGCAAGAGCGAAGGCTTCCGCCGCTGGGCGGTTGTGGGCGAGGACGCGCCGGCCGTCCACACCGGCTTCGCGATGTGCACCCTGGAGGCTCGGGGCTGGGTAGCCGGCCATGTCCACTCGTACGAGGAGAGTGTTTACATCCTCGAGGGAGAAGCCGAGCTCACCACCGCCGAAGGGGTTTTCAAACTCCGCGCGGGCGACTACGCCTTGATCCCGGTCGGAGTTCCGCATTCGTGGCGCGCGTCACCATCGGGAGGCGCGCGGTGGGCGCAGATGATGGCGCCCCAGCCGAGGTCACGCTTAGGCGGAGACACGTACTTTGTCGACCCCCTCCCCGACCCTCCCCACAAGGGGGAGGGAGAGGCCGTACCGATTGACGTCCGCGATCCACGCACGCGGTCTTTCGGGCACATCGAGCCCTCCAACATGGATGTGAGCCGGCAAACGCAGGATCAGCTGGCGGTATCGGCCAGCATGCGCACGGCGCTCCTCGTGTACAGCGGCATCACCGTGAAGATGATGCTCGACAGCGAGCTGGGCGCGCAGCACTCGACCATGTTCATGGTGCAGTACCAGCCCAACGGTGTCGCGGGCCAGCATGACCATCCGTTCGAGGAGACCTATCTCATCCTCGACGGCGAGGTCGACGCCACCTTCGATGGCGAGCAATACCGACTGGCCGCCGGCGACATCGCCTTCGCGGGGGTCGGCTGCGTCCACGGATTCTCCAATCCAGCCGACGCGCCGGTGCGCTGGCTGGAAACGCAGGCCCCGCAGCCGCCCGCGCGGCATTCCTACCGGTTCGCTCGCGATTGGGAATATCTCCGCAACCGAATCGGGACGAAGGCCTGATGGCGGGCGGTGCCGTCCTGATCGTCGGCGGAACCCACGGGCTCGGCCTGGAGCTGGCCAAGCACTTTGCCGGCAAGGATCACGACGTCATCGTCACCGGCCGCGATCCGCAGCGCGCCGCGGCGGCCGCGCGCGAGATCGGCGATGGAACCCGCGGCCTCGGCTTCGACCTGGCGGAGCCGGCCCAGATCGCCCCGGCGCTGAAGGACGTCGGCCCGGTGCATCACCTGGTGCTGGCGGCGATCGAACGCGATGAGAACAAGATCCGCGAATACGACGTGAGCCGTGCGCTGCGGCTCGTGACCCTCAAACTGGTCGGCTACATGGAGGTCGTTCACGCCCTTCACTCCAGCCTGGGGACGGATAGCTCCATCCTGATTTTTGGCGGAGGCGCGAAGGACAAACCCTACGGCGGGTCGACGATGGTGACGACGGTGAACGCGGGCGTGCAGGGCCTGGTCCGGACACTGGTGATGGAGCTGGCGCCGATCCGGGTCAACGCCATCCACCCCGGCATCGTCGGCGACAGTCCATACTGGAGCGCGAAGCCGGCGCAAGTCCTGGAAGGGGTCCGCGCCAAGACGCCGGCCGGCCGGCTGGCGACCATGCGCGACATCGTCGACGCAGCGGTATTTCTCCTGACCAACCCGGCGGTGAACGGCGTGGATCTCGCGGTCGACGGCGGCTGGCACTTCATGACCTGGTGACGACGCGGCGAGTCGAATTAGAGGAGGGAAACACATGGCGACAATCCTGACTGCACCGACGGACCAGCAGGCAATCGGTGATTCGTATCGACGGGCAATCGAGGTTCTCGACGCCGAGCTGCGCCAGCTCGACGGCGTCTTCCGCGGTTTGAAGGACGACGAATGGGCGATGAGCACCAAGCTCGTTCCGCTCGACCCCACCCAGAAGCACTGGACGGTTTTCGAGCTCGCCGGCCACTTCGACATCTCGATCGGCCTGGCGCGCATGTTGATGGCCGACCGTCAGGATGGTCAGCCTGGCCGCGACCGGGTCAGCTTCTTCATCTTCCCCCGGTCGGAGGTGGCCCCCGTCGTCTACGACTACGCCTACAAGATGGTGGAGGGGAAGACGCCGAGCGACATGCCCGGCGTCCTGCACGAGACCTTCAGCAAGACCATCGAGGAGGCAAAGAAGACGCGGCCCGACCACGTCGGACCGGGCTACTACGCGCTGATGCGGGCCGACGAGTTCATCGCCAGTCGGGTCGTGGAGGCGGTGGTCCACGGCATGGACCT
This sequence comes from Chloroflexota bacterium, assembly GCA_005881175.1. Classification (GTDB taxonomy): domain Bacteria; phylum Chloroflexota; class Dormibacteria; order CF-121; family CF-121; genus CF-13. The sequence goes on along the minus strand of VBEN01000156.1, from coordinate 457 downwards.
GACCGACGCGCTGGGCCGGGAAAGCATCGCGACCCCCGCAGGGATTGCCGTCACGGCGGCGATCCTCGACGATCTGCTCGCCCGTCGGACGGTTGCCGGCCGACCCAGCGATTTACGGGATGACGATCTGGCCTGGGTCCGGGCGGCATCGGGTCGCGGCCCGCATCCCGATCCGCGCTTGCCACTGATCGGGTGATACTGGATTCGTCGGCGCCCCATCACACGGGACGGGGCGCCGACCGGTTGGCTTACGCGCCCGACGAGGTCAGGGCTTGATCACAAAGACGAAGGCGCCGTTCGACGATGCGATTTCAGCATAAACAAGGTCGGCAGGACCGAAGCTCAAACCCAGTGCCGACGCCGTCCCCGAGACCGTTGCGGTCCTCAACGAAAGCTCGCCGTTGACCGTGACGTTGAAGTAGGGCGTGGTCAGATGGTAGCCACCGCTGCCCGCACC
>VBEN01000155.1 GCA_005881175.1 Chloroflexota bacterium | reverse complement strand
TCAGGGCGGTCACCAGGTTGAGTGGCTGGACGTTACGGGCGTCTGCGCTCCTGACGTCGATCTGGAGCGCCACCGAAAGCGTATTGCAATTCGCGCAAGAGCTAAACGCAAGTGCCTGATTCTTCGGTCCAACGTTTGGTCCCGGGATTTGATTCACCTGGAGTCTGCCCTCCATCTTGAAGGCCTCGTCGGTGCGATTGATGACCTGAACGATGTTGCTGCCACCACCGGCCGCTGGATAGCCGGCCAGCTGGTTGCCTGCCGCTGAAGCGGCGCCGCCGGATGCGGTTGGCGTCGCGCTGGAGTCGCTCGAGAGGGTGCCTGTGGCTGCCGCCGCGCCGCTGAGACCGGCGAGCACCACAACGGCCGCGACGATATATGGAATGACGCCCCGCTTCAGCAGCGATGTCAGGACCTTCTCCATCCTATCCAGACTCCCGCTCCACTGGCGGACCGGTGCGAAAGAACCGGTCCGCCAGTGATGTGCCCGTCCTAGCCCTTACGCCCCTCGGCGAAGTTCTTGAAACGGGTCAGATAAAGGTTGATCCGCTGCTGGACCCAATCAGGCCCCTGGCCGGCCTTTTCAAGGGCCTCACGGTTGTAGCGGAGCTGCATTCGAACCTCGGTCCCATCCTTCTGTCCTGGCTCAAAATACGCAGTGCCAGCCTCCGCCTTCCGCAGCTCCTCGGGTAGCTGGGCCGCCGCGACGTCTTGAGACTTGCCACCCATCTTCAACCCCATGCCGGGGCCGCCCTCTTTGGTCCACTCCGTCCACTTTTCGCGGGCCTTCTCGGGTGGAATCCCGACCTGTACGGCACTTTCGGCCATGCTCATCGTTGTCGCCATTCCCTGTACCTCCTGTGGTGTCCCCGGGCGTGTTAACGCTCAGTGACCGGCAGCCACTCCGCGAGCCCAGGTAGTTGACATGTAATGGATCGTATCACATAAAATGATTGCAGGCAATGCGTAAAGTGATACACAAGCTCATCCGTTTCAGTCGTGGGGGCGTTAACGTCGTCGCCGACGTGAACGCCGCAATCTCAACCGGGGACAGCGGCGTTTCGAGCAGTTCGGTCCGCAGCTACAGCCGCATCGTGCAGCGCGCGGGTCGGGCCCGGACGGAGTCCGATACCCGGGAGCCGAACCCGGAGGAGGTCAAGCATGACGAAGGAGACGCATAAGCCGGTTGATGCCGATCGGTCCGAGGCTCTGTCGAGGGAGGAGATGGAGTCGCAGGTCGGCGAGCAACTCCCGGATCGCGAGCAGATGTCGCTGATCAACGCCAATGTCGCCGCTCCGATCAATCTGGCCCTGGCCGCGAATGTCCTGTCCGACAACTCGGTGGCCGTGGCCAACGCCGAGCAATACACGCCGATCACGCAGTCGAACCCGTAGAGGCGACCGCTGATGTCCGCCGTAACCGAATCTACAAGGAGGTATCGATAAATGGCTCAAGTCAAGAAGGCAGGGCTCTCGAACGACGAGCTCGAGGCGCAGCAGGGCGAACAGCTCCCCGACCGCGAGCAGATGTCGCTGATCAACGCCAACGTGGCGGCCCCGATCAACGCGGCCATCGCGCTCAATGTGTTGAGTGATGGCTCGGTGGCCTACGCGAACGCGCAGCAGTATGCCCCCATCGAGCAGGGCAACATCGCGCCGCCGGCTTAACGCCGGGCAAGGAGGTCTTCAGTGAAGAAGCAAGACGCTCAGCTCTCGAACCAAGAGTTGGACGCCCAGCGGGTGGAGCAGCTTCCCGACCGGGAGCAGATGTCGCTGATCAACGCCAACCTGGCGGCCCCGATCAATGCCGCCGTTGCGGCAAACGTGCTCTCCGATAGCTCGCTGGCCTATGCCAACGCGCAACAGGAGGCACCGATCACGCAGAGCAACCTGCCGCCGGTGCCGTAGCTCGAAGGAGGACCATACATGGCTATCAGGAAGGAACAATCGGCCGGCCAGCTCTCCAGGGAAGAGCTGGAGGATCAGGATGCTGAGCAGCTGCCTGATCGGGAGCAAATGTCGCTGATCAACGCCAACCTGGCACTCCCGATCAATGCGGCCATCGCGGCCAACGTGCTGTCCGACGGCTCGATTGCGTACGCCGACGCCCAGCAGGTCACCCCAATCGACCAGGGCAACCTGCCGCCGGTGCCGTAACCACCGTCCTATAGAAGGGGCGGCCGCGACGGCCGCCCCTTTCTCGTATCACACGGTAAGGAGGCTCACGCTGGAAGGTCAAAAGGCAGGGATCCCTTCTGGCGCTGAACCCAAGGGATCAGCGGACGGAGAAACCCGGCCGCCGCGGCTCGCCGAGGGGATCGAGTTGCTCGGCGAGTACCGGGATTCTGGATTCAAAGAAGCTCCCTACCTCGCCCGCCGCGCCGATGGCCAGGTGCTTCAGCTTCCGCGGCTGCTCTACCTCGTCGCCGAGAACACCGACGGCCGTCGCAGTTACGAGCAAATCGCCGAGGCGGTGACCGAGAAGTTCGGTCGGGGTGTCAGTGAAGACAACGTCCGGGTCCTGGCAGACAGCAAACTGCGGCCGCTCGGTGTGCTTGCCGCTCGAGATGGATCCAGTCTCAAGCTGGAGCGGCCAAATCCACTGCTTGCCCTGAACTTCAAGACGGCGGTGGTGCCGCGTGGGCTCGTCAACGCCCTCACCACCCTTTTTCACCCGTTCTTCTGGCCGGTGCTCGTGATCCTGGCGGTGGCCGGCTTCGTCGCGCTGGACTGGTGGCTGTTTTTCGTGCATGGCATCGCTCAGGGTCTTCGTCACTTGATCGACGAGCCGGTGTTCTTCCTGGTCGTGTTCGGTCTGGTCGTTCTCTCCGCGGCCTTACATGAGTGCGGGCACGCGACCGGCTGCCGCTATGGCGGAGCCCGCCCCGGCGTGATGGGCGTTGGCATCTACCTTGTCTGGCCCGCCTTCTATACCGACGTCACCGACGCATACCGGTTGGGCAAAGGGGGGCGGCTCCGGACCGATCTTGGCGGCGTCTACTTCAACGCCCTGTTCATGCTTGCGGCGCTGGGCCTTTATCTCCTGACGCATTTCGAGGTGCTGATCGCCGTCATCCTTCTCCTGCAGTTCGAGATGCTCCACCAGTTCCTGCCCTTCCTGCGCCTCGACGGGTATTACGTGATTGCGGACATCACCGGCGTACCGGACATCTTCGTCCGGATGAAGCCGGTCCTCCTCAGCCTGCTGCCCTGGCGCAAGCCGGATGCGCAGGTCACCGTTCTCAAGAACTGGGTTCGCGTGGTCGTAACCATCTGGGTCGTCTTAACCGTGGGCTTCGTGCTCTATGCCTACGGAATGCTGTTGCTGCACCTGCCCAGCATTGTGGGGACCGCGTGGGCATCGATGCTGGCCCTGGTCCGGAATACGTCCACGGCGCTCGGCAGCGGCCAGGCGGCCATCGGGTTGTTCTCGGTACTGCAAATTATCCTGCTCACCCTTCCGGTGCTCGGGTTGGGATGGATGCTCGGGCGGCTGATGCAGCGCCTGCTCGTGCTGAACTGGGTTCGGACCAGGGGACGCCCGTTTAACCGCGTAACCGGCTACCTGGTCATGGCCGCCGCCACGCTCTTGCTGGTCGCGGCCTGGACACCCCCGCGCACACACTATCAGCCGATTGCGCCAGGCGCTCGCGGGACCATCAATGAAAGCTTCGATGAGGCGCCGTCGGTGTTCAGCCAGATCCTGAGCATCGCGCCACCCCTGCGCAACCTGGTCTCACCGAGCGCCTCTCCGACCACCTCAGCCTCTCCAACGGCCGCCTCGCCAGCCGCGAGCGCCTCGGAAACGCCAGGTGCCACAGCCAGCCCGTCGCCGACGCCCTCGTCAAGCCCATAAGGGCGATTCCGGCTTGACCACCGCCTTCGCCGCCACCTAAACTGACTCCCTCGGATTGTTGAGTTTGTGGATCATAAAGGTCAACATATGACAGAGGCTGCCGTCGAGTTACCGCGATACGATCGGACGGCGCGGAGAGCGCACCAGTGGACGATGATCGTCCTGGTCGGCGCCGGGCTCATTCTGCAGGGCGTGCCCGGTAGCCTGCCGATCGCGATCGCCGGCGCAATTATGCTGGTTGGCCGCTTCTGGTGGCCGGCCGACGTCGTCCGCCAGTTCGTCTGGCGGGCCCTCGAGCCGGCCGGCCTCCTCAAACGTGACGACGTCCACGAGGACCACGAGACTCGACGCGTGGCGCGGGTAATCGGGGGCGCGATCTGGCTGATCGCTGCGGCCTTCCTGCTCGCCGGCATTCCGGCAGTGACATGGGTGCTCAGCATCCCGATCGGGGTGATGGTCGCCCTGGACGCCAGCCTGGATTTCTGCGCCCTCTGCTTCCTGGTAGCGCAGCTGGACCAGCGCGGGATCCTTCGGCGGGCCTGAGCCTCCATGGCCGGGCGCGCCCTGATCCTGGCCGCGGTCGTGGTGCTTGTCACGGTGATCGTGCTGGCCGTTCGTGGCTGGTCGAGGCGTCGCCTGGATCGTCTGGCGATTGACAGTCAGGCGCGACTGTGGTCGGCGCTCGGCGAGTCGCCGGACGGACGGCCGTCCCTGGTCGTGTTCTCCACGCCCAGCTGCACGGCCTGCCGCACCACGCAGTATCCAGCGGTCGAGGCGGTTGCCGAGCGGTTCGGTCAGGCGCTGCGCGTCCTGAAGGTCGACCTATCCAGGCAGCCGGCCGTCGGCCATGCGTTCAAAGTTCTGACCGCGCCGACGACCGTGGTTCTCAGCGGCGAGGGCCGGATCGCCAGCTTCAATCACGGGTTTGCGCCGGCTGACCAGCTCGAGGCCCAGGTCGGCGCCGCGCGATCGTCGCGGCGGTAGCGGCGGCGGCAAGGTCGACCAGCTCACGCGGGACCTGGGTGGGGCGGCCGTCACTCAGCCGGACCCAGACCCACTCGGTCAGCAGCTCGGCTAGAAGCTCGCCATCCGGGGCGCGTCGGATGGTGGTACGCCGGACACCCCGCGCGCCTTTCACGAGCTCCACCTTCACGGTCAGCTCGACCTCGTCGCCGTAGACCGCCGGCTGGTGGTAGATGATTTCGGTGCGGCGGATCACCCAACCGCCCCCGCGCCGCTCCGACCATTCGCGGCCGTAGCCGGCTGCCTCGGCGTGGGCCGTCGCGAGCTCTTCGGCCCAGCTCAGGTAAACGGCGTTGTTGACGTGCCCCCGGCTGTCCAGCTCGTAGCCGCGCACCGGCCAGCGCATCGTGAATTCGAGTGGGTCGGCACGCTCCGGGTCGGGGGCCACAGTCATAGTGTCGCGCGGAGTAGCCTGAGGCTGCGTCCTGAAGGAGGTGAACCGATTTGCAGGTCAAAGAGCTGGGACATCTGGTCCTCTACGTCCGTAATCTCGAACGCTCGCGCGGCTTCTATCGCGATGTCCTGGGTTGGAAGGAGATCACCGTCTCTGGCGAGGAGGTCGGCTTCCCGGCCGCCGCTTTTTCATCGGGACGCACGCACCACGAACTCCTGCTGATCGAGGTCGGCGAGGACGCGACCCCGATCCCGCGCGGGCGCCGGGTCGGCATGTATCACTTCGGGCTCAAGATTGGAGAAACCGACGCCGAACTCCGGGAGGCTCGCGACCAGCTGGTGGCGGCCGGCGCTCGGCTCGTCGGGACCGCTGACCACACCGTCACCCACAGTCTCTACATCGAGGATCCGGACGGCAACGAGATCGAGCTTTACATCGATGTCCAGCCGGCGGTCTGGAAGGAGGATCCGGCGGCCGTCTTCGCCCAACCCCGTCCGCTCCGGCTCTAACTCCGGAGCGTTTTTCCCCTGGCGCAAGCAAGCGACGGCGCTCACGTTCCACGAATGTGAGCCGATCCAAGCCGGCCGATCGGGTGGAATCCGTGCTGCGGCGAGTGGATGCGACCCTCGGCCGCGTCCTAACCAGGGCCCGGACACGCGGCGCCGGGGTCCTTCGCCAGCAGATCAACGGCCTCCAGGGCGGCCTCAAGAAGCTTAGCGGCG
>VBEN01000111.1 GCA_005881175.1 Chloroflexota bacterium | reverse complement strand
GATGATGATCGCTACCGGGCTCGGGCTGCACAACCTGTCCGAGGGCTTGGCGATCGGCCAGTCGGCGGCGACCGGCGCGGTCGCCTTCGCGGTGGTGCTGGTGATCGGCTTCGCCCTGCACAACATCACCGAAGGCTTCGGCATTGCCGCCCCGCTCGCCCTCGATACGCCCCGGCCCTCCTGGGGCTTTCTGCTGGTCGCCGGATTGGTCGGTGGAGGCCCGACCTTCTTCGGCACCATCGTTGGCTACGTTTTCACATCGCCCTACATCTATGTGCTCTTCCTGGCGCTCGCCGCCGGCGCGTTGCTCTACGTCGTCAATGAGATGTTCCATCTGGGCCGACGGCTCAACTCGCCCGCGGCGATGGGCTGGGGACTGCTCTTTGGATTTCTGCTGGGCTACGCCACCGACCTCGTTCTGACATACAACGCGGCGTAGATAAACTAGTCGGGCCGTGAAGCTGGTCTTCGAGCATGCGACGCTGCTCGACTGCACGGGCCGCGACCCTCAGGCGGAGATGCGGGTCGTCGTCGAGGACGGCCTGATCCGCCGGATCGGGACCGCGAGCGGGCCCGTCGGGCCAAGGGATGCGCGTGTCATTGATTGCCAGGGACGGACCTTGATGCCGGGTCTGCTCGATGCGCACGTCCATCTAGCGCTGCTCGACCTGGATCCCGCTGCCGAGGCCACCCTGCCACCCGCGGTGCTGGCCCTGCGCATCAAGAACGAAATCGAAGCCACGCTCGACGGGGGCTTCACGACCGTGCGCGATGCGGGGGGGCTCGATTGGGGATTCAAGGAAGCCATCAGGCTCGGCTTGATCCGGGGTCCGAGGATCTTCATCAGCGGCGCCTTCATCTCACAGACCGGCGGCCATGGCGACCACCGCGCCCGCACCAGTCGCGGGACCTTCCCGGAAGTCCCCGGCCTCACGTCCGAGTCGATCCTGGCGGACGGGGCCGACCAGGTGCGGCGCGCGGCTCGGGAAGTGTTGCGCCGAGGGGCCGACCAGGTCAAGGTGATGGCGAGCGGCGGGGCGGCTTCCCCGTCCGACGAGCTCGATCATGTGCAGTTTTCGGTAGACGAGCTCGCCGCCGCGGTCGACGCGGCTGGAGCGGTTGGTACCTACGTGCTGGCCCATGCCTATGGTCCGCGGGCGATCCAGAACTCGCTGAAGGCCGGCGTGCGCTCCATCGAACACGGGAACTTTCTCGACGAAGCCACTGCCGACCAGATGCTGGCGGCTGGCGAGGTCTTTCTGGTGCCGACGATCATTACTTATGAGCTGCTGTCGGCGCGCGAAGCCGGCGACGGGTGGACAGCGGACATGGTTCGTAAGATCCGCCAGGGATTAACCGGCGCCTATGACTCACTGGGACTCGCCTACGAAAAAGGGCTGCGTATCGGCTCGGGGTCGGACGTCCTGGCCGAGATGCAACGCGAAAGGGGCAAAGAGATCGCCTGCCAGGCTCGGGTCATGGGGGCAATGCACGCCATCATCGCAGCCACCCGAACCAACGCGGCACTGATGCGCGTCGATAAGCAGGTGGGCACCGTCGAAGAGGGTAAGCGCGCCGACCTGATCGTGCTGGATGCGGATCCATTGCAAGACCCGGCCGTCTTCGCCGATCCGCGCCACGTCCGCCTCGTGATGCTCGGCGGCGAGGTCGTTAAAGACCTGGACGGAGGCCCCAACCCTGCCCTCGCCCAGAGGGGGAGGGAGACCTCTAGCGTCGGCGGCTGACCGCCTGTTCGGCGCGCGCCTGGTCGGCGATGCAAAATCGAGCCCACGGCTTCGCCTCCAACCGCTCGTCACCGATCGGCTTCCCGCAGGCTTCGCAGTCGCCGTAGCCGCCCTCATCGAGCCGGCGAAGCGCAAGTTCGATATCCGACAGCTCGCCCTCGATAATGGCCAGCGCGGTCAAATCCCGTTCGCGCTCAAAGGTTTCGCTGCCCAGCTCGCCGGGATGCTGGTCGACCTTCGAAAGTTCTGCCGCCTCGACCGGGTCCGACTCGTTCCGTCGAAGACGGTCAGCCAATTCCCGCCGATGGGCACGCTCTTCCTCGAGGCATTCGCGGACATGCTTCAAGTCCATAATGGTAGGGATGATATCGCAAAGCATGATATTCTGGATAGCATCTACGCCATGGTAGAGCCCGGCTTTGAAATCGGTTATGCGCTCTCCAGCGAAGAGCATGGACCTCGCGAACTGGTAGCCCAGGCCAGGCGGGCCGAAGAGGTCGGCTTCGCGTTTGCGCTCATCTCCGACCACTTTCATCCATGGACGGACCGGCAGGGTCAGAGCCCGTTCGTCTGGAGCGTGATTGGCGGCATTGCCGAAGCGACGACGCGCCTCCGACTTGGCACGGGCGTCACCTGTCCATTGATGCGGACGCATCCCGCCATCATCGCCCACGCGGCGGCGAGCGCAACCGCCATGATGCCGGGGCGATTCTTTTTGGGGTTGGGAACCGGCGAAAACTTGAATGAGCACATCCTGGGCAAGCACTGGCCGGAGCCAGACGTCCGACTCGAGATGCTCGAAGAGGCGGTCGGATTGATCCGATTGTTGTGGGGTGGCGAGACCGTCAGTCACCACGGAAGGTATTACACCGTCGAAAATGCTCGGATCTACAGCCGGCCCCCGGAGCCGCCACCGGTCATGATCGCCGGTAGCGGAAGGAAATCGAGCGCGCTCGCAGGAAAGATCGGCGACGGCTACATCGGCACCAAGCCGGACCAGGAGGCCGTGCAACTCTTCGAGAACGCGGGCGGACGGGGCAAGCCTCGCTATGGACAGATAACCGTGTGCTGGGCCGCTGATGAGGCCGCGGCGCGCAAGACCGCACACGAGATCTGGCCCAATGCCGGCATACCGGGCGAGTTGAGACAAGAGCTCAAGTTGCCCGCCCATTTCGAACAGGCGGCCGCGACCGTCAGCGAAGATGACGTGGCCAAGGTGATCGTCTGCGGACCGGATCCGCAGCGCCACCTGGACCAGATCCGGACGTATCAGGATGCCGGCTTCGACCACATCTACGTCCATCAGGTCGGCCAGGATCAGGAAGGGTTCTTCCGCTTCTACGCCGACGAGATCATGCCTCAGCTGGGGCGAATTCGGCCGGAGCGGCAAGTGGCCGGCACACAGGCGGCGAGGCGGCGCTAAGCCTAAAGGAGGTCTTGACTCGTGGTTAGCTTGATCTGGACCATCGTCGTGGTGTTGTTTGTGTTGTGGCTGGTGTTCTTCGCCCTCAAGATTGGTGGTGCGCTGATCTGGCTGCTTCTCGTGCTGGCGGGCGCCGGCATCGTCTACAACCTCGTGGTCGGACGCCGAACGGTTTAGTGCGATAATTGCCCGGCGATGGGCGAGGCGACGGGGGGCGTCCTACGGCGCGGTTCCGATCGGATCATCGCGGGCGTATGCTCCGGCCTCGGCCAGTACTTCGGCGTCGAGCCGCTGCTTGTCCGGATCGTCTTTGTCGTCCTCGCCGTAGTCCCGGCAGGACTTGGCGTCATCCTGTACCTCGTGTTGTGGTTCTTGATGGAGCCGCCAGCTGGCGCGGACCCGTCAGCTACGCGAAGCGTCGGCGACCGGTTGCGCACCATGGGCCAGGAGATCAGGGAGGAATTCCGGACCGGCTTTAGCCGATCGTCTGAAGGCGGAGCCCAAACCCCACCACCCGCGGGGCCCAGCGGCTCAGGCTCGACGGGGACTGGGCCGAGGTCGAGAGGGTCGATGTGGACAGGCTGGTCCGGCCGGCCGCGCGGATTCTGGTTCGGGGTAATCCTGATCGCGTTGGGCGGGTATTTCCTGATCGCGAACCTCGGACTGCTGCGTGCTTTCCGCGGGGACCTCTTCTGGCCGATCGTCCTGATCGCCATCGGGCTGCTGCTCCTGGTTCGCCGCCGCTAGGCTGGCGTATGCCCCGAAATCGCGGCCTGATCTTGCCGCTGATTCTGATCGGGATCGGCGTCGTCGTCCTGCTGGCCAACACCGGCGTCCTGTCGCAGCAGGCGGTGGGGCGACTCGGTGACCTGTGGCCCCTGCTGCTGGTCATTCTTGGGCTGCAGCTGATTCTCAATCACACGCTGCCTCGCCGGCAGGCAACCCTCATCGGGCTCGCGGTCATGGCGGTCATCGTCATCGCCGCGGTGGCCTACGCAACCTTAGCCCCGGCCACCTCCGTCGGCGCCCAGAAAGTCGACGCATCAGCCCAGAGCGGAGGTCTGACGGCCGCGACGCTCGACCTGAATTACAGCGCCGCGACGGTCGATGTCAATGCCGCGGACCTCGGGGACCGGCTCTACCAGGTGCACGTGGATTATCCGGCCGGGGAAAATCCACCGACGATCAGCCTCGACCACGAAAACGGCCGGCTCGAAATCCACGAGAGCTCGAGCTTCTCGCCGTTTCACCTCTTTGGCTCGAACCGCCGCCACATCGTCCTCGCCCTGACCGACCGCATTCCGTGGACCATCCAGGTCGGCGGCGGCGCCACCAATCTCAGCCTCGACTTGCGCCACCTTCAGCTTACGAAGCTCGAGGTTTCGGGTGGCGCCAATCGAATGGATGCGCAGCTCCCGGCGGCGAAGGGCACGGTCATGCTGCAGGTTTCTGGTGGGGCCAGCAACCTCACCCTTCGCGCGCCCACCGAAACCCAATGGCGAATCGGAGTCAGCGGCGGCGCGAACGCGGTCACCATCAATGGCTCGACCAGCGGGGCGTTCGGCGGTGACTTCGAGCGGCAAAGCCCGGGCTATGGCACGGCTACCAACCGGTACGACATTCAGATCAGTGGCGGTGCCTCGCACCTGGACTTCAGGACCAGCTGAGGTCCGAGCCTGGGAACGCAGGTGGTGCTGGTGCGCCACGGCGAGACAGAGTGGAGCCTTACCGGTCGGCACACGGGCAAAACCGACATTCCCCTCACCGAGGAAGGGCGCCGGCAGGCCCACGCGCTGGGGGCACAGCTCAAGCCCTGGAAATTCGCGCTTGTCCTGACCAGCCCGTTACAGCGAGCCGCTGAGACATGCCGGCTGGCCGGTTATGCCCAGCATGCCCAGACCAGGGTGGAGCTGATGGAGTGGGATTACGGCCGCTATGAGGGGATGACGACCGCACAGATCACAGAAGCCCATCGTGACTGGTCGCTCTGGCGTGATGGCTGCCCCGGCGGTGAAATGGCCACCGACGTCGGCCGGCGGGTCGACCGGATCATCCGCGAGATCCGGACCACGGACGGCGACGTGCTGATCTTTGCCCATGGACATGTGCTCCGCGTGCTGGCCGCCCGCTGGCTGGCGGAGCCGCCCAAAAATGGCCGGCACTACATGCTGCAGACCGCCGCGCTCTGCGTGCTCGGCTACGAGCACACCGATGCGGTGATTCGACGCTGGAACCAGCCGCCGCCGGCCTGAACGACTCCGGGGCCGGCCGCTTGACGTGCACCCGGCGTCATCTGGTACGGTGACTCGACAGTAGGCCCGATCGCTCAGGGAAGGAGGGAAGCGAGATGGGACTGTTTTCCGTACGACTGCACTCGGAGTACAGCGTGCGCGGCGCCGCCAGGCGCGTCACTCACTTGCCGGGCCGGCTTCGGTCGGCAGCCACGGCCGCCACCAACGATGCCCGCATCGTGGCCGTTCTTCTGGTAGTCGCCGCGATCGCCCTGGCCTGGGAGATGGCGGCGAGCCTCCGAGTCATATAGAAGACCTCTATCACGCCAATCGCCACAAATGATTGGACCTGATGATTGATTAGTTGATAGCATTCCTCCCATGATTGAGATGGAAGGACGAGGCATGCAGGCGACCGAGCTCGACGCATACCAGCCCTGCCGGGCCGAGACGGTGGAGTGCGGTTGCCCCGACGACTGCGAACGCGACCACGGGAACGAATAGGAAACCCCGATGAGCACGGTGGCCGTCCCGATCGCCGGTCAGCTCGTGGGCAGCCCGCTGCTGCCCGACGGCTTTACGGTGCCCGCCTCGCGCTTTACCCATCCGAGCACCCGCATGCGGGAACTGCTCGACAGCGAGCCCTTCCTGTTTGGTCCCGGGGTCTATGACCCGATGGGCGCCCAGCTGGTGATGTACTACGGCTTCAAGGCTGTGTACTTCAGCGGCTACTCCTTCGCCATCGGACATCTGGGCACAACCGACATGGACCTGTATTCGAACGTGGAGATCGCCGATGCGGCCCGGCGGACGGTCAGCGCCCTTCGCAAGTTCCAGCTGACCATGGCCGTCGGCGACCCGGAGAAAGGGGTGGCGCCGAAACACCTGGACATTCCGCCGGTGATCGTCGACATGGACGGCGGCTACGGCAATATCTTCAATGTCCAGCGCACCACGGAGCTCTATGTGAGCGCCGGCGTGGCCGCGGCGCACATCGAAGACCAGGTACTGCCCAAGCGTTGCGGGCATATCGGCGGCAAAGCCTTGATCCCGGTCAGCGAGATGGTCGGGAAGCTGCGGATGGCACGCGCGGTCGCCGACGACCTTGGCAACCGCGACTTCGTGATCATCGCCCGCACCGACGGCTTGAGCGCGGTCGACGCGCCCGAGTCGTTGCGACATATGGATCTCGCGGTTGAACGAGGCCTCCGTTACCTGGACAGCGGCATCCCGGACATGCTGTGGTGTGAGTTCCCGACGTCTGACCGAGGCGCGGTCGAAACGTTTTCCGAGCAGATCAAAAAGCGCTTTCCCGACGCCCGCTTTGCCTTCAACTGGTCATCCTCCTTCAAATGGTTCAAAGATCCGAACCCGATGAGGTTTGCCGAGCTGGGGGAGATGGGGGTCAAGTTCATCTTCATCACCCTGGGCGCCCAGCACGCCGAAGGTCACGGCCTCAGCGTGCTGCTGCAGGCGATGTCAGCCGAGCAGCAGGACGGCTACATCGCGCTCCAGCGCAAGGAGTTCGAGCAGGGTCAGGACTTTCCCACCCGGAGCCACCACTTCTTCTCCGGGGTGCCGTACCACCACCTGGTCGGCAAAGCCTATGATGCCGCCCGTCTCGGACGGGAATTTGTCGAGACGCTGCCGGAAGACCGGGTCGTTTAGTTCTAGGCGACCGCGGCGGGGTCGGAATCCCGCAGGAGATTGAGGAAGGCGGCCACGGTCCCCGAGGGCCGCCCCTGGTCACGACGGCGGATGACGACGATCTTCTGCGACACCGCCGGCGCGTCGGTGACGCTGACCTGGGTGAGCGTCTTCGCGGCCAGCTCACCCGCGACCGCCGTGCGTGGCAGCAACGCGATGCCAAGGCGTCGCTGCACCATCTTCTTGGCCGACTCGATGTTGTCCAGCTCCATCACCTCGCGCGGGGTGACGCCCAGGCTGAGGAAGAACGCCTGGGTGAGCTCGTAGTAGCTCGACGTTCGATCGAAGAAGATCAACCGCTCCGACGCGACGTCGGCGATGCCGACCTTCGATCGTTCGGCAAACGAATGGCCAGGAGGGACGACCAGCACCAGGGCCTCCTCATACAGCGGGATGGACTCGATGTCCGGATGCCGCAGCGCCCGCACCATCGCGAGCTGGACTTCTTCGCGGAGGAGCATCTGCAGCACATCTTCGGAATGACCGGTCCGGACGGCGACTTCGACCCGTGGGTAGGCCCCGGCAAATCTCTGGAGAAGCGCGGGCAGAACGTAGGTGCTCACCGCCGGGGCGGCGCCCAGTACCAGACGACCCGCTGAGGCCGAACGGGCGTCGGCCAGCGCCTGACGGCCGTCACGGACCGCCCGCATCGCCCGCTCGGCGTAGGGTAGGAAGGCTCGACCGGCATCGGTGAGCTTCATCCCGCGCCGGGTGCGCGCAAACAGCGGCTCTCCCAGCTCGCGCTCCAGCGCATGAAGCCGCGCCGTCAGGGTCGGCTGGGTGACGAACATGGCTTCGGCGGCTCGGCTCACGTTGCCACGGCGGGCAACCTCGAGGAAGCCTTCCACCTGGGCCAGAAGCATGCCTTAGCTATAGGCGTTTTCTATGGCCGCGTCAATACCATTGACAGGCGACCAATGGCTATTCGTTCGTGTCGGGCGGCTCCTTGTAGTCAGCGTCCGACGTCGGCTGGCCCTCGACCCAGGTTTCGCTGGCGGGCGGCACCTTCGATTCGGCTGGTGCCTTGCTGGCCGGCTCGGGATCTTTTTTGACTTCCTCTTGCGGATCTTTCATGGCCTCAACCTTATGGCAATCGAGCAGGCGTAAGGAAGGGCTCGAATACCTGCATGACGAGTGTCATGCGGAATAGCTGACCGCTGCAACTGGTTTAAGCGTCGATAGGGCGATACCGTCATCAGCGGCATGTCAACAACCATCCCCTGGAACGTGTCGGCAGCGTTCGAAGAAGAGGAGCACTAATGGAAATCATTCGAAACCTGACGCGACGAAAGCTGCGCAACATTCTGACCATCAGCGGCATCGTCATCGGCGTCCTGGCCCTGGTCACCATGGGCGCGATGGCTGAGAAATTCAACGCCTTGCTCGACGGGGGCGTGACCTATTTCGGTTCCAACATCCAGGTCACGGCCGCCGGCGCGAGTGCATTTGGCGGCAGCAGCGTACTCCCGCTCACGACGGTTAACCAGGTCGAACAAGTCGCCGGCGTCGCAGCCGCCTTTGGGGAGATCCAGGTCCAGGCGAAACCCGGAGCGGTTCAGACCGTCTCCTTTGGTCTGCCCGACTACATCACGTCCTACGACCCGCGCGCCAACGACTACTCAGCCGTCAAGACGACCCTTGTGCAAGGTCGTGACGTCACGGCATCCGGCGAGGTCGTCCTCGGCGCGGATTTCGCCCACGAGTTCGGCAAGAGCGTCGGCAACGCGATCGACCTGCCGATCCGGCCTTCGGATGCGAAGGCGGACTTCGTCAACCACACCTTCACGGTGGTCGGGGTACTGGCCAAGACGCAGACCGGCCCGGACACGGGCGCCTTCATCAACCTCAAGGACGCCCAGATGCTGCTCAAGGACAGCCTGCCAACCGCGATAAGGGACCGGATTGATACGAGCACGCTGGTCACCGGCATGACCGTCTACGGCAAGCCCGGTGTCAACCTGGACAATTTGTCTGACAGCATCAACAGCCAGGTGAGCGGCGTCAAAGCGACGAAGCCCAGCACGATCGTCGATAGCTTCAAGTCGGGCGGTGCCCTCTTCACGGCGATCACTACGGGAGCCGCGCTGTTGGCGCTGATCGTGGGCGGCCTGTCCGTCATCAACACGATGCTGATGGCGGTTACCGAACGCGTGCGGGAGATCGGGCTCAAGAAAGCGGTGGGCGCCCACACGCGTCACATCCTCCGCGAGTACCTGCTCGAGGCCACGTTGATCGGCGCGATCGGCGGCACCATCGGGCTGCTGCTCGGCTGGGGCATCACCAGCCTCGTCAACGCGGCAACGGCGGCATCGAATCTCAGCCTGTTCCTGGTCTCGTGGCGACTGGTGATCATCGCCATCGTCTTTTCGGTCGGGCTCGGCGCGGTCGCCGGCATCATTCCCGCCCTGCGCGCCTCCCGGATGGATCCGGTGCGGGCCCTGCGGGCGGCGTAGGAGGATTCACGTGGCAAGCATCGAACTGATCGACCTGACCAAGCACTACAAGCAGGGCTCGACCGTCGTCAAAGCGCTCGACGGCGTCAGCCTGAGCATCGAGTCCGGCGAATTCGTCTCAATCGTCGGTCGCTCCGGGAGCGGGAAGACGACGGCGCTGGACTTGCTGGGCCTCCTGCTTCGGCCGACAAGCGGGCAGGTGATGCTCGACGGCACCGACACGGGCAAGCTCCGGGACGGCGCCCGCGCCGACCTGCGCGGCGAGAAGCTCGGCTTCGTCTTCCAGGAGTTCAACCTGCTCCCCGGCCTGAACGCGCTGCAGAACGTCATGCTGCCGCTCCGCTACCACAAAAACGGCAAGGATGGGAGGGCTCGCGCCACCACGCTGCTTGACGAGGTCGGCCTGAAGGACCGCATGCACCACCGGCCGGACCAGATGTCGGGCGGCGAGCAGCAGCGGGTGGCCATCGCCCGATCGTTGATCAACCGGCCGTCGCTCGTGCTGGGTGATGAGGCCACCGGCGAAGTGGACAGCGAAACCAGCCAGCAGATCGTGGCGCTGATGCGCCGGGTGAACCGCGAGCATGGGGTGACGTTCGTCCTCGTCACCCATGATATGGACGTCGCCGCCCAGACCGATCGCGTCATCCGGCTCAAGGACGGCAAGGTGCTCTCCGACGTGAAGGCAAATACGGAGCAGACCTTCCTGACAACCCTCGACTTGCAGGGAGTGATCGCCTAGGCTGGGAATGCGATGGGGGTAAACCAACGCTGGATCAAGCTGGGCCGCCTCTTCATGGTGGCCTGGCTTGCTTTCTTTATCTACCCCCTTGCGGCTTTCCTGACCGACCGTTTCAGCGCCGAGACGCGCATCTTTGGCCTGCTCCTCCTGCTCGCGCTCGCGCTGATCTGGGCATGGTTCTGGACTCGGATCATCGCCGGCCCCGATCGCCGCTACATGGTGGCGGCCATCCTTGCCGCGACCCTCATCCTGACGGTGTTCACGCTTCGCACCCCTCCCCAGTACGGCAGTCTCTTCCTCTACGCGGTGATCATGGGGGGCGCCGCCTTCCCCTGGCGGCGGGGCGTTGCCGCGGTCGTTGTGCTGTCGGTTCTGGCAGCGGCAATCGAGCTTGCTCGCGGAGAATCCTTGACCACCTCTACCGGCCAGCTCCTTAATAACTTGCTCGTCGGGATCGCCGCTGTGGCCGGCCGCTTACTGATCGAAGCCAACCAGCAGCTCAGCCAGGCGCGCGAGCAGATCGGGCGGCTGGCGGTAGGTGAGGAGCGTCTTCGATTTGCCCGCGACCTTCATGATCTGCTCGGCCACAGCCTCTCGGTCATCGCGCTCAAAAGCGAACTGGCGGGGCGGCTGATCAAGAGCACGCCAGACGTGGCAGCTCACGAGATCGAAGACATTGAGAAAGTGGCACGCGATGCACTTCGCGAAGTCCGCGAGGCCGTGACTGGCTATCGCCAGCCAACCCTTGCCGCGGAACTCGCGGGGGCCAACGAGGCGCTCGCCGCCGCCGGTATCGAATATCACATCGACCAGGACCACGCACCACTACCGGCGGCAGCAGAGGCTGTCCTGGCCTGGACCGTGCGCGAGGGTGTGACAAACGTTATGCGCCACAGCCAGGCGAAGCGGTGCGCGATCCGCATCATCAACAAAGACGGCCACGCCACCGTCGAAGTGATTGACGACGGGCGTGGCGGGATGCCCGAGGCCGGAAGCGGCCTACGCGGATTGGAAGAGCGCGTGCGGGAGCGCGGCGGAACGCTGACGGCGGAACCGCTACCGCACGAAGGATTTCGACTCCGGGTCACCCTACCCTTGCCCGGGGTGGTCGCGCCGATCGGCACCATGAGCGCGTGATTCGTGTCTTGATCGCGGAGGATCAAAGCATGGTCAGGGGCGCGCTCAAGGCCTTGCTCGCGATGGAGGGTGACATTGAGGTCGTGGCGGAGACCGACCGGGCCGACCAAATCCTTCCCCTAGCTTCGCAGACGAACCCCGACGTGGCCCTCCTCGACATCGAAATGCCGGGTGGCGACGGAATCACCGCGGCCGGCCAGCTTCGCAGGGAATTGCCATCCTGCAAAACCCTCATCCTGACCACCTTCGGCCGGCCCGGGTTCCTGCGTCGTGCCATGGAGAACGGCGCGTCCGGCTTCATGTTGAAGGACGCGCCGGCCCATGAGCTGGCGCTCGCGATCCGACGCACGATGGCGGGCGAGCGCGTCGTCGATCCCGGATTGGCGGCCGCCACGTTGAGCGCTGGGATCAGCCCGCTCTCCGAACGCGAGCGCGAGGTGCTGGTCGCCAGCCAGGGCGGAGCCAGCATCGCGGAGATCGCGAAAACCCTCTTCCTGTCCGAGGGCACCGTCCGCAACTATCTGTCCTCGGCAATTCAGAAGCTCGAAGTAAGCAACCGCACCGAGGCGGCGCGCGTCGCGGAAGAGCAAGGGTGGCTCTAAAAGTCCGCTACAATCCGCAGACTGCATGAGGCGTACGACCATTCCCTTGTTGCTGACGATCGTCGCGCTGGTCGCCGGCGCAGTCGCCGTTCTGGCGTCGCCGACGTATCGGGCAGCCACGGCCGTGCGGCCCTCGCCGTCGCCGCTATTCGTGATCGGGAACCCGCCACCAACACCCACGCCCACGCCCACGCCGAGTCCAACGCCAACTCCTGTCGTGACGCCGAGCGGGACGGTCACGTTCACTGTTCCGGTCTACAAGCAGCTGCGCAACCTGGATTGCGAAACGGCTGCGCTCCAGATGGCGTTAGCGGCCATGGGACACACCTACACACAGAACCAGCTGATCGCGATGCAGCCCCCACCCGATACCCGCGCACCGGTCATGGGGCCGATCGTCAACGGGCACAAGACGGTGAAGCAGTGGGGAAACCCCTACAAGAATTTCGTCGGCAACATTGACGGCGCCGACCTGGTGCCAACCGGTTACGGCATCTACTATCCGCCTCTGGTCGCCGTCGCGCAGTCGCACGGAGTACCCAACGCCGAGGGCGGTGAAGGGGCAGCCAACGGCTGGACGCCGGCGCGGATTTACGCCGAGGTCGCGGCCGGGCATCCGGTCATGGCCTGGACCGAAACGGGATGGGATCGGCCGTATGTGGGCACCTGGACTGCCTGGGACGGTACGCCGATACGCTACTCGCTGATCGAGCACGTCGTTACGCTGAGCGGCGTGTCAGCGACCCAGGTCCGCGTCAACGACCCCTGGCACAGCGGGAGCCAGTACTGGTTCAGCAAGGCCGCCTTCGAACGCTCCTGGGCCGACTTCAACAACATGGCGATCGTCTTCAAGTAGCGGCTCGGTCGCGGCACTGCCCTGCACCCTGGCCTGGGTGCGAACCGGCAACCCGACGAGCGTGATGAATCCGACCGCCGCCTGGTGATCGAACTGATCGCCGGCCGAATACGTGGCCAGCGCCGGCTGATACAAGGAGTAGGGGGATGACCGGCCCACGACCCGGACATTCCCTTTGTGGAGCTCGATCCGGACCCGGCCGGTCACGGCCTGCTGGGTGCTCATCACGTAGGCGTCGAGGTCACGACGGTGGGCGGTAAACCACTTGCCCTGATACACGAGGCGCGCGTATTCCTGCCCGGCCGAAGTCTTGAAACGTGCCACCTCGCCGTCGAGGACGAGCTCCTCGAGGGCGCGATGCGCGGCGTGCAGGATGACGGCGGCCGGTGCTTCGTAGACCTCGCGCGACTTGATCCCAACGAAGCGATCTTCGATCATGTCGATCCGGCCGACTCCATGCAGTCCGCCCAGCTTATTGAGCTGCGCCACCAGGGCCGGGCCAGCGATAGCTCGCCCATCCATCGCTGTTGGGACGCCCCGCTCGAAGACGAGCTCGATGAGGGCGGCGCTGGCGGGGGCGGCGTCCACCGACGACGTCCAGAGAAATGCGTCCTCGGGGGGTTTGAGGAGAGCATCCTCCAGGACCCCAGCTTCGATGGAGCGCCCCCACAGGTTCTCATCAATACTGTACGGCGATTGCGGCTTGACCTCAATGGGCAATCCGTGGGCACGCGCGTACCCGATCTCCTGCTCCCGGGTCATCGACATCCCATCCCGAAGTGGCGCCAGCACCTTGAGATGCGGGGCCAGCGCCCCGACCGCGACGTCGAAACGGACCTGGTCGTTGCCCTTGCCGGTGGAGCCGTGGGCAACCCAGCTCGCCCCTTCACGGATCGCCACCTCGACCAGCAGTTGCGCGATCAACGGCCGGCCAAGCGCGGTGGCCAGCGGGTACTGCCCGTAGAGCGCCCCCGCCCGCAGGGCCGGCCAGCAGAAGCGCTCGATGAACGGTCGCCGGGCGTCGAGCACGTAGGCCTGGGCGGCGCCGGACACCATGGCTCGGTTTCGAATCGCGGCGAGATCCGGCTGACTGCCGAGATCAACCGTCAAGGCAATCACGTCAAAGCCTCGACTCTCGGTCAGCCAGCGTACCGCGACGGTCGTATCAAGGCCGCCGGAATAGGCGAGGACGATCTTCTCCGGCATCAATCTTCCGGCTGGACATAGGCGCCCAGGTGCGCCAGGCGCTGCGCCAGGCCACCATAGGCGCGTGGTTGCAGCGCGAGCGCGACGAAGATGGTGTCGTCGCCCGCCACCGTCCCGAGCACCTCGGGCCAGGCGGCGCCGTCGATCGCCGAGGCGAGCGGATTCGCGGATCCCGGCGTGGTGGTGAGGACTGCGATTCCCTGACCGCGCCGGACGGTCAGCGGCAGGTCGCGAAGCAGCCGGCGCAGACGCTCCTCGCGCCCGGCGGTCGATGCGGCGCCCAGGCCGTCTTCGGGTTTGATGTAGTGCCCTTCAGGTCCGGCAACGCGGATCAAACCGAGCTCAGCGACGTCTCGCGAGACGGTGGCTTGGGTCGTGATGATGCCAGCGCGCTGCAGGCGGTCGACCAGTTCTTCCTGCGTGGCAACTTGATGTTTGTTGATGATCGAAAGGATCGCCTCCTGCCGCTTACGCTTTGACACGGGCGAGCGCCTCCTTTACCCGCGCCGGCGCTGTCCCGCCGATGACGTCGCGTGATTTCAGCGCTCCTTCCAGGGTCAGGTGATCGGAGACGTCCGCAGCAAACAAGCTCGAGAACTGCTGCAGCTCGGCGAGACTGAAATCCTCGATCTGGCGATGCGACTCGATGGCTTTGGCCACGAGCTGGCCGACGACGCGATGGGCGTCTCGAAACGGCATCCCCTTACGCGAGAGGTAATCGGCAACCTCGGTCGCGAGCGTGTACCCGGCAAGCGCCGCCGATCGCATCGCCTCCCGATCGAACCGCAGGCCCGCCACCAGCCGGGCCGTCACCTGCAGGCATGAGAGGGTCGTGTCGACGGCGTCGAAAAGGGCTTCCTTATCTTCCTGCAGGTCGCGGTTGTAGGCGAGGGGCAGCCCCTTGAGGACCATCAACAGGTTGACGAGGTCACCGGCCACCCGGCCACTCTTGGCGCGAACCAGCTCAGCGGCGCACGGATTCTTCTTGTTGGGCATCATCGAGCTCCCGCTCGCCAGCGCGTCGGGCAAGCTGGCGAACGCGAACTCGGCGCTCGTCCACAGGACGATCTCGCCGCACAGACGGGACAGGTGGACCATCGCCATGCTGCAGGCGGCCATCAGTTCCAGCACGAAGTCCCGATCGCCGACAGCATCCAGGGAATTCGCAGCCGCCATCGCGAAACCGAGCTCTTCGGCCAGGGCGGCGCGATCGATTGGAAAACCACTGCCGGCGAGCGCTCCCGCACCCAGGGGCGAGACATCGGCGCGGTTCAGCGCATCTCGGACCCGGCCGTGGTCTCGCCGAAGCATCTCGACGTAGGCAAGCAAGTGATGCGCGAGTAGCACCGGCTGCGCCCGCTGGGTATGGGTATAGCCGGGCATCACCGTGTCGAGGTGCTCTTCGGCCCGCACGATCAGCGTCGCCTCGAGCATCGAAATCGCCTCGAGTAATTGAACGCCGGCGGTCTTGACGTAGAGCCGAAGGTCAACGGCCACCTGGTCGTTGCGGCTGCGGCCGGTATGCAGCTTGCCACCCAGCGGACCGAGCTTTTCGCGAAGCCGATGCTCCACAGCCATGTGGATGTCTTCGGGAATCAAACCCCCCACCCCGGCCCTCCCCCACAAGGGGGGAGGGGGATCTGTGGACTCGGTATGGAGTTCGGCCTCGATCTCCCGTAATGCCTGGTCGATCCGTCGCTGTTCGTCGCCGGTTAATACCCCGGCACCCACAAGCGCCTTCGCGTAGGCGCGGCTGCCGGCGATGTCCTCTCGGAGGAGCCGGCTGTCGACCGCCAGTGAGCGCGTGAAGCGGTCGATCAGTGGATCCGGTTCCTCGCCAAACCGCCCGCCCCAGGGTTGATCGCTCAGTGCGCGACCTTCGACATCCGCTTGGCCAGTACCTCCCACGGCAGTCCGGCGATCTGCGCCGCCGGCCCGCACAACTGCTGATTGAAGCTCCTGCTCTGGAGGCCGCGGATCTCCGGGAAGAACAGCGAGTGATCGCTGTGCCGCGACTCCAGGTCGATCGTGCCGTGGAACAGGACCGCGGTCTCGGTCCCGTTGACATGGGCCTGCGTGGTCTGGATGAAAGCGTCGAGCGCCTCCTTCAGCGGACTGAACCAGGCGCCGTGATAGACGAGGTGACCCCACTTGTGGTCGACCAGCGACTTGAACTCCAGCTCTTCCTTCGTCAGGCAGAACTGCTCCAGGTCGTGGTGCAGGCTGAGCAACACGGCCGCGGCCGGCGCCTCATAAAGCTCCCGCGACTTCAGTCCCATGATGCCGTCCTCGAAGATGTCGATCTTGCCGATGCCATGGCTGCCGGCGATCACGTTGAGCTTCGACACGATCTCGGGGAGCGGCAGTTCCTTCCCGTCGAGGGCAACCGGCACCCCGTGCTCGAAGGTGACCGACACCCTGGTTGGGCTCGATTTCACCTTAGCCGGCGGCTTCCACCAGAGCCAGGCGTTTTCCGGGATGGGCTGATTGAGACCGATCGCACCGGAGGCCAGGCTTCGGCACCACATCGTCTTGTCGTCGCCACCCTGCATCACTTCGGTGATCGGGATGCCAAGCTCCTTCGACAGTTCTTCCTCCTCGCCCCGCGTCAGGTCGAAGTCGCGGACTGGGACGAGCACGGCGAGCTGCGGCGCGAACAGCTTGAAGACGTTGTGCATCCGGTACTGATCGTTACCCTTGCCGCTGCTGCCTTCCATGATGGCGTCGCAGCCGAGCTTGAGCGCCAGGGAAGCGATCTTGGAGGCGATCAGCTGGCGCGTCATCGAGGTCGACACCGGATAGCCCTCGTAGTTCGAGTTCGCCTGGATCGCCTTGCTCAACCAGAGGTTGGCAAACTCCTCCTTCGCGTCGACGACGATCGGCGTGATCCCCAGCACGCTGGCCTTCTGGATGGCGGCCTCCATCTCGTCCTGCCCCTGGCCAACATCGACGGTGATGGGAAAGAGATCCTCGACCTGGTATTTCTCCTTGGCGAGCACCGCGCACAGGGATGAGTCCAAACCGCCGGAATACGCCAGTGCCACCTTCTTCGCCGCCTTCACCGGCGTGGCGTCGATCTTCTCCAGTAACTTGCTCTTCAATGCCAGCATGCGTCAGCCTCCTGCCTCGAGTAGTTCGCATAAGTATACGGGTATCTGTATGATTACGCAAGCCAGATGATCGGCATCCTGTGTTCCCGCGTGCGGGTGGAGGAGAAGGCGCTGTTCGAGGCACTCCGCCGCCGAAACATCCCTTTCGAGCGGCTCGACGAAGATCGGGTCCAGTTTGCGATCGGTGACTCCATGCCGCACGACGACGTGGTGCTCGACCGCTCGATCCACCACGGCCGATCGCTCTACGCGCTGACGCTCTTGAACGCGGCCGGGATCCCCTCGGTTAACCGCGGCCGAGTCGCCCGCATCTGCGGCGACAAGATCCTGACGACGGCCGCCCTGTCGCGCGCCGGCCTCCCGATTCCAAAGACGGTCGTCACGTTTACTCGCGCGGCCGCCCTCGATGCCATCGAAAAGATGGGATATCCGGTGGTCCTCAAGCCGATGGTTGGTTCATGGGGCCGGCTGCTGGCGAAGATCAACGACCGCGACGCCGCCGAGGCGGTGCTGGAGCACAAGGAGACGCTCGGCTCCTACCAGCATGGGATTTTCTATATCCAGGAGTACGTCAACAAACCCGAGCGGGACATCCGCGCCATCGTGGTTGGCGATCGAACGATCGGTGCGATTTACCGCCGATCGGATCACTGGATCACGAACACGGCCCGGACCGGGCAGGCCTCTGCCTGTGCGGTCACGCCGGAAATCGATCAACTCTGCCGCAAGGCTGCGTCGGCGGTCGGTGGCGGCTTCCTCTCGGTGGACCTGCTGGAGCACGATCGGGGACTGCTCGTCAACGAGCTCAACTACACACCGGAGTTCCACGGCTTCATGACCGCGACCGGCCTGCCGGTTGCCGACCTGGTGATCGATTACGTCCAGCAGGTCGGGGCTACGCGAGCGGTGGCTTGACATGGACGGCGCTGGCGGGTATCGTTCCCGCCAACAAGTACATACGTAAAGGCGTCGATGAGGGCGAGTACGCGGACGCTGGGACAACAGAGAACCTCTGGCAGCTGAGAAGGAGGGTCCAGGGCACCGCCGAAAAAGGCCTCGGAGCCGCAGGTCGAACCGGAGCAATCCCAAGTAGGCCGAGCCGGATGGCCTCCGTGATCGGGCTGGAGTCTTCAGGCGCTCACGCTGCGGACTCGAAGAGGCCGGCCTTGCAAGAGGTCGGTAAAGTCGGGTGGTACCACGAGAGAAGGCCTCTCGTCCCGGTGGACGAAGGCTTTTTGTTTTTCGGAGGTGCCATGAGCATACGAGCGTTCAAGATCATCGAGTCGACGCTTCGTGAGGGCGAGCAATTCGCGCCGGCTCACTTCACGCCGGAGCAGAAGATCGCGATCGCCGACATGCTCGACGAGTTTGGCGTCGAGTACCTGGAACTGACATCGCCCTGCGCCTCGCCGCAGTCGGAGGCCGACCTGCGTACGATCGCCGCCCTGCCACTGAGGGCCAAGGTGCTGACCCACGTCCGCTGTCACCTGGACGATGCCCGTATCGCGGTGCGAACCGGCGCCGATGGCATCGACGTTCTGTTCGGCACGTCGTCGGCTATGCGCACCTTCTCGCACGGCAAGAGCGTCGACGAGATCATCGAAACCGGTACTCAGGTGGTCCGTTACATCCAGGCGCAGGGGCTGGAGGTGCGCTTCAGCAGCGAGGATTCCTTCCGGTCCGAACCGCGCGATCTCTTACGCGTCTATCAGGCGATCGACCGGCTGCACCCGGAGCGGGTCGGCCTTGCCGACACGGTCGGGATCGCGACCCCCAACCAGGTCTTCGAGCTGGTGTCGATGGTGCGGAAGGCGGTCGACTGCGACATCGAATTCCATGCCCACAACGACACCGGGTGCGCCATCGCCAATGCGTACGCCGCCCTGGAGGCGGGTGCCACCCACATCGACACCACCGTGCTCGGCATCGGCGAACGTAACGGCATCGTGCCGCTCAGCGGGATGATCGCCCGATTGCTCAGCGTGCGTCCCGACCTGGTCGCCCAATACCGGCTCGAGATCCTCCCCGAGCTCGACCGGATGGTCGCCGGCATGGTTGGCATCCAGGTCCCCTTCAACGCGTCGATTACCAGCGACACGGCTTTCCATCACAAGGCCGGGATGCACACCAACGCCGTCCTGCGCGACCCATCGAGCTACGAGATCTTCGACCCAGCGCGCTTCGGCCGCGAGCGGACGGTGATGACCGGCCACCGCCTGACCGGCCGCCATGCCATCGCCCACCGGGCGACGGCCCTCGGGCTGACGCTGTCCGAGCACGATGTGCGGGCGCTCACCGCCGAGGTCAAGCGGCGGGCCGATGCCGGTCCGTTGAGCAATGACGAACTCGATGACCTGCTCCGGGGCTCGGTCCCGGCATGAGGAGAAACCAATGGGAACGCTGACCGAAGAGATCTTCTCCCGGCGAATGGAACGGCCCATCCATGCCGGCGAGATTGTCGTCGCGCCGGTCGATTATGCGATGGCGCACGACGTGACCGGTCCGCTGGCGATCGAGGCCTTCCGCCATCTCGAAGTCCCGCTCTGGGATCCGGAACGCGTGATCCTCGTCTTCGACCATATCTTGCCGGCGAACACCGTCGCGTCCGCTGGGTTGCACAAGCTGGTTCGCGATTTCGCGGCGGAATACGGCGTGACGCATGTGTTCCAGGAAGGCATCTGCCACCAGCTGATGGTGGAAAAAGGCTTCATCCGTCCCGGCGGCATCGTGGTGGGCGCCGACTCCCACAGCACGACGTATGGCGCGCTGGGCTGTTTCGCCGCCGGCTTCGGCTCGACCGACATCGCCGTCACGTTCGCCACCGGTCGGACCTGGTTCCGAGTCCCCGAAACAATCCGGATCAATCTTCGGGGGGCGCTGCCACCCGGAATCTTTCCTAAGGACCTTGCGCTGCAGGTAATCCGCCGGCTCGGCGCCGAGGGCGCCAACTACCTGGCCGTCGAGTGGGGAGGTGAGGCGGTCGAAGCCATGAGCGTGGACGAACGCCTCACGCTCGCCAACCTGACGGTCGACTTCGGCGGTAAGGCCGGCCTTTGCGAGCCCGACGAGCAGACGCGCCGCTACCTCGGCGATGCCGAGGTCGCCGACCTGCATCCCGTTCGGCCTGAGTATCGGGCCGTGATCGAAGTCGATGCGCAGACACTGGAGCCGCAGATCGCCTGCCCGCCCGCGATCGATAACGTCCAGGATCTGAGCATGGTCGAGGGCACGCAGCTCGATGAGGTCTTCGTCGGCAGCTGTGCGAACGGGCGGATCGAGGATCTCGCCATCGTCGCCGGCTACTTTCAGGGGCGGCAGGTACACCCTCGCACCCGAACCATCGTGGTCCCGGCGTCCAAGCAGATCTACATGGAGGCACTGGCCCGCGGCTACATCCAGACCTTCATGGAAGCCGGCGCGCTGGTGATGAACGCGGGCTGCGGGCCCTGCCTCGGCCGCCAGCACGGCGTGCTCGGACCGGGGGAGCGGGCGCTCTCGACCAGCAACCGGAATTACGCGGGCCGGATGGGCAGCCCGCAGGCCGAGATCTACCTCGCCAACCCCGCGGTCGCGGCGGTGTCGGCGCTGGCCGGTGCCATTACCGATCCGAGAGGCTTCAACTGATGGGTCGGATCTTCAAGTTCGGCGATGCGATCTCGACCGACGCCATCATCCCCGGGCGCTACAACGTGACCACGGACGCGGCTGCCCTCGGTAAGGCGTGTTTCATCGAGGCCCGGCCTGACTTCGCCAGCACCGCCCAACCTGGCGACGTGATCGTGGGCGGCCGCAATTTCGGCTGCGGCAGCTCGCGCGAGCACGCGCCCATGGCGATCAAAGCCGCCGGCATCCAGGCGGTGATCGCCCGGAGCTTCGCCCGGATCTTCTATCGCAACGCCATCAACATCGGGCTGCCGGTGCTTCAATGCGATGCGGTCTACGACGCCGTTGCCGACGGCGATTCGGTATCGATCGACATCCGTTCCGGCAGCATCGAGGTCAATGGCAAGATGTTCAGGGGGGAGACACCCGGCCCGGTGGCGGTCGCCATCATGGAAGCCGGGACGCTGATCGACTTGATCAAAACGCGCGGCTGGGCCGCGATCGAGGAGGTGTCGTGATGGCAACTGCCGTAACCGCGAAGTGTCCGGAATGCGAGGCCGATGTCAAGCTCGCTGCGGACGTCGAAAAGGGCGAGATCGTGCCCTGCGCCGAGTGCGGCGCCGAGTTGGAAGTCGTCGAGCGCGATCCGGCCGAGCTTCGCCTGGCGCCGGAAGAAGAGGAAGACTGGGGCGAATGAGGATTGGAGTTCTCTGCTCCCGGATCCGGGCCGAGGAGAAGCTGCTGTTCGAGGCCTTCACCCGGCGCGGGATGGACATCGAGCGGATGGACGACCGCGAGCTCGTCTTCGACCTGCGGGCGGAACCCGCCCGCTTCGATGTCGTCCTCGAGCGCTGCCTGCATCACTCGCGCGCGCTGTACGCCCTGCGCATCCTCAACCAGTGGGGGATCCCAACGGTCAACACCTACGAGGTGGCGCTCACCTGCGGCGACAAGATCAACACCACGACCGCCCTGGTCGCGGCCGGCGTGCCGAGTCCACGAACGTTGATCGCGTTTACCCCGGAATCGGCGCTGGAAGCCATCGAGACGCTCGGCTACCCGGTCGTGCTGAAACCGGCGGTCGGGTCGTGGGGGAGGCTGCTGGCCAAGATCTCAGACCGCGAGGCCGCCGAAGCGCTGCTCGAGCACAAAGACACACTCGGCTCCTATCAGCACGCGATCTTCTATGTCCAGGAGTTCGTCGACAAGCCGTCGCGCGACATCCGCAGCTTCGTTGTCGGCGATGAGACGATCTGCGCCATCTACCGAGAGTCGAACCACTGGATCACGAACACCGCGCGGGGCGGTCGGGCACGTAATTGCCCGGTGACCGCGGAGATCGATCGGCTGTCGCGGGCCGCGGCCCAAGCGGTTGGCGGTGGCGTCCTGGCGATCGACCTGCTCGAGCACCCCGACGGCATGGTGGTCAGCGAGGTCAATTACACGATGGAGTTCCGCAACAGCATCGAGACCACCGGCGTCGACATCCCGGCTCGGATCGTCGACCAGGTGCTTCGGGTCGGCGAGTTGGAGGCGGTGCCGGCGTGATCACCGCGCTGCGCTCCCAAACCGAGCCCGTCACCGAGTCAGGGATCGAGCTGCTGGAGGAGATGCTCTCGATCCCGAGCCCGTCGACCCAGGAGCGAGCACTTGGCCAGTGGTTGGTTTCGAGGCTCCGTGCCATGGGCTTCGCCGCCAGGCGTGACGAGGTAGGCAATGTCGTTGCCTTCTGGGGGAGCGGGCCGCGTGAGGTCCTGCTCATGGGCCACATCGATACCGTCCCCGGATTCATCCCGGTACGGCGCGAGGGCGATCGGCTCAGCGGTCGCGGCGCGGTCGATGCTAAGGGGCCGCTGGCCGCCGCCATCACGGCGGTGGCTCGGCAACCAGCCGGCGCCGCGTGCCGTTTCACGGTGATCGGTGCGGTTGAGGAAGAGGGCAGCTCCCGAGGCGCCCGCCATCTCACGAGCCGCCGGCCACCGGACCAGCTCGTCATCCTCGAGCCGAGTGGCTGGGAGGCCGTGACGCTGGGCTACAAGGGCAGCCTTCGCCTCCGCTATCGCCTCTCGATAGCGATGGGTCACGGCGCCGGACCGAACGAGAGCGCCGCCGATCGCGCCATCGCATTCGTGCGGCGGGTGCAGGATTACGCTGCGGAACAGGCAGCTCCGACCCTGCCCTCCCCCAGAGAGGGAGGAGCAAAGGCCAGCTTCGACCGGCTCGACACCCGGGTCCTCCGATTCCACGGTGACCACGACGGCTTTCGCGATACGGCGACGATGACGATCGGATTTCGCCTGCCGCCCAACTTCGACGTGGCCGATTTCCAGGGGCGGCTCAAGACCTGGGGAGACGGCGCCGAGTTGCGCTTCGAGTACGCGGATGCCGCAGTCCGTGCGGAGAAGAACACCCCGGTCGTCCGGGCTTTTCTCAAAGGCATCCGCGACGCCGGCGGCACGCCACGCTTCAAGATGAAGACGGGAACTTCGGACATGAACATCCTGGCTCCGGCCTGGGGCTGCCCGGCGCTCGCCTACGGTCCCGGCGATTCAAGGCTCGACCACACACCCGAGGAAGCGATCGATCTGAACGAGTTCGAGCGCGGCGTCGACGCCCTGACAGCGGCCCTCCGCCAGCTCGCTGGATAATCGTTCGGTGAGGACGGCTGCCGTCGTTGGTGGCGCCGGCTACGCCGGTGGTGAACTCCTCCGCCTGCTGCTTTCGCACCCTGAGGTCGATGTCACGCAGGTCACCTCCGAGCGGCTGGGCGGAAAGTTCGTGCACAGCGTCCACCCCCATCTGCGCCGGCGCACCGACTTGAAATTCCAGTCCCGCGCCTCGCTCCGGCCGGTCGACGTGCTCTTCCTCGCGCTGCCGCACGGCCAGACCAGCCGCGAGATCAGCCAGCTGCAATCGCTGGCCCCCACGATCGTCGACCTCTCGGCCGACTTCCGGCTGCGCGACCGTGCGAGTTACCCAACCTGGTATGGCTGGGAGCACCCGCAGCCATCGCTGCTCGACGACTTCGTCTACGCGCTGCCGGAGCTGCATCGCGAACAGATTCGGGGAGCGGATCGGCTCGCGGCCGGCGGCTGCCTGGCAACCGCGGCGATCCTGGGACTGTATCCGCTGACCCGGGCAGGGGTGCTCGATCGGTCGATGCCAATCGTGATCGAGGGTAAGACCGGGTCGTCGGCCGGCGGCGCCGAGGCAGGACCGGCCTCGCATCATCCGCACCGGAGTGGTGAGATGCGGTCTTTCGCGCCCACCTCGCATCGCCATAGCGCGGAGATCATCCAGGAACTCGGGCTCGCCTCGGCCAACGGTCACGGGGCCAGCGTCGCCTTCTCCGCGACCGCAGTGGAGGCGGTCCGCGGAATCCTTACGACGGCGCATGTCTTTCTCAATGACGACCTGGACGAGAAGGCTATCTGGAAGATCTATCGCTCGGCCTTTAACGACGAACCCTTCATGCGGATCGTCAAGGAGTCGCAGGGCATCCACCGCTATCCCAACCCGAAGATCCTGTCGGGCACGAACTACTGCGACGTCGGCTTCGAACGCGACCCTCATTCCCGACGGGTGGTGGTCATGAGCGCGCTCGACAACCTGATGAAGGGCGCCGCGGGCCAGGCCGTGCAGGCGCTCAACGTGCGCTTCGGATGGGATGAGCGGACCGGGCTCGACTTCCCGGGCCTGTACCCCATTTGAGCCGTGCTGGTCATCAAGATCGGCGGCAGTCTCACTGACATCGATCCGCTGTTGGCTGACGTCGCGGCTTGCCGCGAGCCGCTGGTTTTGGTCCACGGCGCGAACAAGGAACTCAACGACCTCTCCACCCGGCTCGGTCACCCGCCAAGGATGGTCACGTCTGAGCGCGGGGAAGTCAGCCGCTTCACCGACGAAACCACGATGGATCACTTCCTGATGGCCTACGCCGGCAAGCAGAACAAGCGGATCGTCGAGCGGCTCCGGGCACTCGGCGCCAATGCCGTCGGTCTGACCGCGATGGATGGCGGGATCGCGACCGGCCGCCGCAAACCCGATCTGCGCATCAGGGAGGATGGCAAGACAAAGGTCCTCCACGGCGATCACAGCGGCAGTATCGAGCGGGTCGAGCCGAGGCTGCTCCACCTGCTGCTCGAGCACGGCTATCTGCCGGTGGTAACGCCCCCGGCCCTCAGCCACGACGGCGTCGCCATCAACGTCGACGGCGATCGCCTGGCGATGGAGATCGCGACCGCGCTCACCGCGGAGCGGCTGCTGATCTTCGCCGACACGCCGGGCTTCATGCGAGACGTCGCGGACGAGCGGAGCGTGATTCCGCTGATCCACCTGGAGGAGATCGAGCGAGTGGCCGAATACGGTAAGGGGCGGGCGAGGGTGAAGCTGCTGGCGGCGGGTCAGGCGATCCGACGCGGGATCCAGGCCGTCGGCCTGCTCGACGGCCGCGGCGAACATCCACTGACCCGGGCATTCGAAGGAGCCGGCACATGGGTCACGACCTGACGACCACCCACGCCCGGCTGAGCCCGATTCCATTGCACGCCGCCCGCGGTCTCACGCTGGTCCGCGGTGAAGGCGCCTACCTCTGGGACGACCGGAACCGACGCTATCTCGACCTGATGACCAACTACGGCGTGAATCTCCTCGGGCACAGCCATCCGCAGGTGACGGCCGCCATCACGGCCCAGGCGGCCACGCTCTTAAGCGCTCATCAGAGTTTTGAGACGCCGGCCCGCGACGAGTTCCTCGTGGCGCTTGGTGCCCTTCTGCCGCCGCCACTGTCTAGGATCTCGTTCGGAAATTCCGGTGCGGAGTCGGTCGAAGCGGCGCTGAAGTATGCGCGGGTGGCCACCGGCCGCCATGGCATCATCGCCACGCACCGCGCGTATCACGGACGCACATTTGGCGCCCTGGCCGCCACCGCTGACGCAAAATACCGCGATCCGTTCGCGCCCATGCTGGAGGGCGTCCGTCACGTGCCCTTCGATGACCTCAATGCCATGGATGAGGCATTCGACGATTCGATCGGCGCCGTGATTGTCGAGCCCATCCAGGGCGAGGGCGGCGTACGCGTGCCGGCCGACGGCTATCTCGCGGGTATCCGGGAGCGATGCGACGCACGCGGCATCCTCCTAATCTGTGACGAGATCCAGACGGGATTCCGCACCGGCGGGGTCTTCGCCTTCAGCCGAGAGGACATCGTCCCCGACATCCTCTGTATGTCCAAATCCATCGCGAATGGCCTGCCGCTGGGCGTGACGGTGACAACCGAGTCCGTGAGCGAGCGGGTGCCGAAGGGCAGCCACGGGAGTACCTTTGCCGGCAACCCGCTCGTTTGCGCCGCCGGCACGGCCACGCTCACGGTCCTGAGTAGTAACGAGGTTCACAACCGCGCCACCCAGGCGGGCCAGCGGTTCATGGAGAAGGTTCGTGGCCTTCGGCTGGCGCAGGTCCGCGAGGTGCGTGGGCGCGGCTTGATGCTGGCAGTCGAGCTGAAGAAACCAGCGACGCCCGTGATCAAGGCCATGCAGGAACGTGGGGTTCTCGCCCTGCCCGGCGGGGGAACCGTCATCAGGTTCCTTCCATCGATCCTGATCGAGGACGCCCAGCTCGACGAGGGCATCGAGGCTCTGGCGGCGGCGGTTCGCCAGGCCGGCTGATCGGCCGATGCGACACACCCGCAGGGAGGTCGTCGACCGAACGGTACGGGAGTTCGAACAGCTTGAACGTCTGGTCTTACGGCTGAGGCCGGCCGACTGGCGCCGCCGCGTACCGCGGCCCGAGACCAAAGACCCATGGACCGTCAAGGATGCGCTGGCGCACATCGTGTACTGGAAGGAGCACAGCGCACGCGTCTTCCGCGGCGACAAGCGGCCGCCGGAGATGCGCGGGCTCGACGTCAATGCCGGCAACGCCGTGATCTATGGACGATGGCGCAACCGCCGGCCGGCGGACATTGTGCGCTGGCATCGGCGGGTTCAGCAGCAGGTCCTTCTCACCCTGCGGGAGCGGCCTGACGACTGGTTCAGCGGAAAGGAACGTGGCGCCTCCTGGCCCGGTGACTTCGATGGCCACTCCGCCTGGCACCGGGTCAGGGACATCGAGGCCGCGATCAGCGGGACGCAGAAAAATAAGCCGCCCAGTGGGCGGCTCA
The DNA here is from genome assembly GCA_005881175.1 of Chloroflexota bacterium. GTDB lineage: Bacteria > Chloroflexota > Dormibacteria > CF-121 > CF-121 > CF-13. Next base: position 17,779 of record VBEN01000111.1, on the reverse strand, counting down.
GCAAAGATAGCCCGAAACGATCAGTCGACGACGGTCGTCGTTGAGCGCGGCCGGGTCATCAACCGGATCAGCGACACGATGCCCCATCCGATCAGGGCATAGATCGCGATCGCGACCAGCGACTCCGGCTCGAGGATCGATCGGCCTTGCTGCGTCGTATTGAAGATGCCGTGGAAGGGCGCGACCAGCGGCCAGGTCACGTCATACATAAAGCGAACGAACGGCGCTCCCACATTTGCGCCGAATAGCTTCAGCACAAAGCGGATCGCAATCAGGACATCGATAAAACCGACAATCCACCAAACGGCTTGAACGGCGCGCGTGTTATAGCTCCCCTCGCGGTACACCGATCTGTGTGAGCTCGTCACCGGCGCGGCGGGCGCCGGGCGCACCGGGTCGCCCGTGCTCGTCTCCTCGCGGACGATCTCCCGATCGTACGAATCACCCATGATGGCTTTCTCCTCTGAGCGCGCAGATCGATCTGAGCGCGGCTCAAACACTACATACATGGTAGCAGATTTTATGCCACTGTATACGCTACATTTGCAGGTCGACAGACCAGTGCAGACGAGTCTGGTTGCGACCAAAGCGTCAGCTCTTGGTCGTTACAAGGATGGAGTAAACGGTCGGGTAGGCGCCACCGCCCGGATTCCGAACATCTCCCGGCCTCGAGAAACCGAGGCGGAAGCTGTATTGCTGCTTCCGCCAACCGGCTACCAGTGTCTCGCCGGTGCCCCGGAACACGTCGGCTGGGCAATCGACCACCGCCAGTTCAACCGAGCCCGCTCATATGTAAGTTGTATGGGCGGATGCCGCAAAAGGTTGTAGTTCTGGGGGCTGGGGCCATCGGCAGTCTCGTGGGAGCTCGGCTGCACGAAGCTGGCGCCGATGTGCGCCTGATCGGGCGTCAGGACCATGTCGACGCGATCCGCGCCAATGGGCTTCTCCTCAAGGACCAGGGCAAGACCCGGAGGGTTCGCCTGCCGGCAACCACGACGCTCGCTGACGACGCCGACATCATTCTGCTTACTGTCAAGTCCCAGGACGTAACGCGCGCCTGCCGCGAGATCGCCGGGGTGCATTCGAACGCCACGGTCCTCACCATGCAGAACGGCGTTCGCTCAGATGGCGAAGCGGCCGGCATCCTCGGGGGCGACCGCATCGTCGGTTGCGTCCTGAATCTCAGTGCGACCTATCTCGAGCCGGGGGTGGTCGAACAAAATACCGGCGCGCTGTTGCAGGTGGGAGCGCCCTTTCCGGAGTCGGCCGATCGGGTCGAGGCGGTCCTCGCGCTGCTCAGCCCGATCATGAAAACGGAGCACGTCCCGGACATCGCGCGGGCCCGCTGGACGAAGCTGATGGCGAACCTCAACAACGCCATCATGGCCATCACCGGCTTACCGATTGGCAAGGCGCTGCGGCACAGAGGACTGGCACGGCTGGCGATCGCGACCATTCGCGAGGGCGTCAGGACGGCGCAGGCGGGTGGATACGCGCTCGATCAAAGCCGGCGGGCGCGGACCTTCAGGACGATGGCACTCCTCCCTTTTGCCATCAGCAGTCGCCTGTTTGGTCCCCGACTGGCCGGCAGTTTTCCGCCGGACAGCACCTACGGGCCATCGACCCTCCAGAGCCTCCGGCGTGGCTCGAGCAGCGAGCTCGACTACCTCAACGGGGAGATCGTCACGCTCGGCGAGCGGATCGGCCGCCCGACGCCGTACAACGCTGGTCTGCTCGAGGCCGGACACGCGGTCTTTGAGACCCATCGACCGCTGACGCCCGAGGACCTGCTTCGCTCGTTCAGGTTTGGACCGGCCCGGCAAGGGCAATAAACTGAGACCCATGCCCACCGTTCTGGACATGTTTTCGCCTGCGGCGCGCGCCTGGTTTTCGGGAGCGTTTTCGGCCCCCACCGAGGTCCAGGATGGCGGCTGGCGATCGGTGGCGGCCGGCCAGCACACGCTGATGTCGGCACCGACCGGCAGCGGCAAGACGCTGGCGGCCTTCTTCTGGTGCATCGATCGGTTGGCGACCGAGGCGGTGCCGGCAGAAGGCGAGCGCTGCCGCGTGTTGTATGTCTCGCCGCTCAAGGCGCTCACCGTCGACATCGAGCGCAACCTGCAGGCGCCCCTGCGTGGCATCTGGTTACAGGCCGAGCGCATGGGCGCCGCCCTGTCACCCATCACGGTGGCGATCCGCACCGGCGACACGCCTGTGCGCGATCGCCGGCACATGGAGCGCCACCCGCCCGACATCCTGATCACGACGCCCGAGTCGCTCTTCCTTCTCCTCACCAGCGCGGCGCGGCAGATCCTACCATCCGTCCGGTGGGTGATCGTCGACGAGATCCATTCGATGGCGGAGACGAAGCGCGGAGCCCACCTGGCGCTCAGCCTCGAGCGGCTCGCCGCCATCACCAAAGCCGAGCCGCAGCGGATCGGCTTGTCTGCCACGCAGCGCCCACTGAGCGAAACGGCGAAGTTCCTCGGTGGCACGAACCGGGCGGTAACCATCGTCGACGCCGGCCGCATCAAGCCCATGGAGATCACGGTCGAAGTGCCGGTCGAGGACATGGCCGATCTCGAGCGCGGGACTGAAGTGTATAGCGGACCGTCCGCGGTGATTGGCCCCGAGCCCGACGGGCCGCGCCGTAGCATCTGGCCGGCGATCCATCCCCGCATCCTGGAGCTGGTCCGCCAACACCGCTCGACCATCATCTTCGTCAACTCTCGGCGGCTGGCGGAGCGGCTGGCGGCCGCCATCAATGAACTGGCCGGCGAGGACCTGGTGCGAGCGCATCACGGCTCGATCGCAAAGGAACAACGCCTGTTAATAGAGGATGCACTGAAGGCAGGCCGCCTCCCGGGGCTCGTCGCCACTTCCAGCCTGGAACTCGGCATCGACATGGGCGCCGTCGACCTCGTGATCCAGGTCGAGTCACCCACCAGCGTCGCCAGCGGCATCCAGCGGATCGGCCGGGCCGGCCATTCGGTCGGCGAGCCATCGAAAGGCACCATCTTCCCCAAGTACCGCGGCGACCTGCTCGAGACCGCGGTCGTCGTCGACCGGATGCTCCGCGGCGAGATCGAGACCACCCGGGTCCCCCGCAACCCGCTCGATGTCCTTGCCCAGCAGATCGTGGCGATGACCGCTATGGAGGCCTGGTCGGTCGCGGAGATCTCCGAGCTGGTGCATCGTGCTTATCCCTTCAGCGACCTCGGCCCGCGCGCCTTCGAGTCCACGCTCGACATGCTGAGCGGGCGCTATCCCTCGGATGAATTCGCCGAGCTGCGCCCGCGCATCGTCTGGGATCGTCTGGAAGGAAAAATCCGTGGCCGTGCCGGTGCGCAGCGGCTGGCGGTGGTGAGCGGCGGCACCATCCCCGACCGCGGCCTCTTCTCCGTGAACCTGCTCGATGACGGCAAGCGCGTCGGCGAACTGGATGAGGAGATGGTCTACGAGATGCGACCAGGCGAGACGTTCGTGCTTGGCGCCACCACGTGGCGGGTCGCCGACATCACGCCGTCCCAGGTGATGGTGACGCCGGCACCCGGCGAACCGGGACGGATTGCGTTCTGGCACGGTGACGCGCTCGGCCGGCCGGTCGAGGTCGGACGCGCCATGGGACAGGCGATGCGCGAGCTGACCGCGATGGACCCCGAAGCCGCCGTCGGCCGTTTGCGGGAGCGCTCTCGCTTCGATGACCGCGCCGCCCGCAACCTGTTGGACTACCTCTCGGATCAGGTTCAGGCCACTGGAACCGTGCCGACCGACCGCACCATTGTGATCGAGCGATTCCGCGATCAGCTCGGTGATTGGCGACTGTCGGTGCTGACGCCGTTCGGGGCTCGCGTGCATGCGCCCTGGGCCTTGGCGGCGCGGGCGCGGATGCAAGAGCGGCTCGATCTCGAAGTGCAGATGATCTATACGGACGACGGATTCGCGCTCCGCCTACCGGAGGCCGACCGGGCGCCCGACATCGAGGACCTGCTTCTCGACCCGGAGGAGGTGCGCGAACTCGTGACCTCGCAGCTGCACGGCTCGGCGCTCTTCGCCTCGCGCTTCCGCGAGAATGCGGCCCGGGCCCTTTTGCTACCTCGGCGTCGGCCGGGTGAGCGCACTCCGCTCTGGCAGCAACGCCAGCGCAGCCATGACCTGCTGCAGGTCGCCAGCAAGCACGCCGAGTTCCCGATCCTGATCGAAACCTACCGCGAATGCCTGAGCGACGTCTTTGACATGGATGGCCTGCGTGAGCTGATGGGTGCGATTCGGGCGCGGGAGGTCCGCACCGTTGTGGTCGACACCGAGCGCGCCTCGCCGTTCGCCTCCACCCTGGTCTTCGATTACATCGGCCAGTACATGTACGAGGGCGATGCGCCGCTGGCCGAGCGACGAGCGCAGGCGTTGACGCTGGATAAAGAGCTCCTGGCCGAGCTGCTTGGCACCGAGGAGCTTCGGGAGCTGCTCGATCCGCGGGCGATCGAACTCCTGGAACTCGAGCTGCAGGGTCTGCTGAAAGAACGCTGGCCTCGCGACACCGATGAGGCGGCCGACCTGCTCCGGCGGCTCGGCGATCTGACCGGACTCGAAGCGGAGGCTCGCGGAATCCGTGCCGAATGGCTCGATCAGTTGGAGCGCGAGCGCCGTTCTGTCCGAGTACGCATCGCCGACGAGGAGCGGTGGATCGCCGCCGAGGATGTCGCGCGTTATCGCGACGCGCTCGGCGTCGCGCTGCCGGTCGGCCTCCCCGATGCGTTCCTCGAAAAAGTCAACGAGCCTCTGGCGTCCCTCCTGGTCCGCTGGGCGCGGACCCACGTCCCCTTCTTCAGCGCCGACCCGGCGGCGCGTTGGCGGCTTCCGCTGCGGGAGGTGGAGCAAGCGCTGCGGCGGCTCGCCGGCCGGGGCGACATTGTCGCAGGGGAGTTTCGGCCGGGTCATGCCGGGCGCGAATACTGCCATCCCGATGTCCTGCGGTCGCTGCGCCGGAAGTCACTGGCGGCGCTGCGACGCGAGGTCGAGCCGGTGCCGGTCGACGTCCTGGGTCGTTTCCTGCCGGGCTGGCACGGCGTCGGCGTTCAGGCGAGCGGACTCGATCGGCTCACCGAGATCATCTTCCAGCTCCAGGGCTGTGCCATCCCGGCGTCGGTGCTCGAACGGGACGTGCTCCCGGTTCGGGTACGCGAGTATCGGCCGCAACTCCTTGACCAACTGATCTCGATGGGCGAGGTGGTCTGGACCGGCCGGGGATCGCTGGGCAGCTCCGATGGGCGGGTCGCGCTGTATCTCCGGTCCGACGGACCGCGCTTGATCCGCGAGCCGGAAGAGCGGCCGAGTGGCGAAATCCATGAGCGCCTGCGCGATCACCTGCAAAGCCGCGGCGCATCATTCTTCCGCGATCTCTATTACGCCACCGGCTCAACCGACGAGGACGGCGTGCTCGACGCGCTCTGGGACATGGTGTGGGCGGGCGAAGTTACGAACGACACCTTTCTCCCGCTTCGGATGCTCGGACCACGGATGCGTCGCAATCCACGCCGGCCGTTGATGCGGCTGGGACCGCCCGCGGCGGCCGGCCGCTGGTCGCTGGTCGGCGACCTGCTGCGCCCCCAGCTCTCGACCACCGAGCATCTCCACGCGATGGCCGGTGTGCTCTTACAGCGATACGGTGTCCTGACCCGGGAGGCGGCGCTTGCCGAAAGCATCAGCGGCGGCTTCGCCGCACTCTACCCCGTGCTGCGCGCAATGGAGGAGGCCGGCAAGATCCGGCGAGGCTACTTCATCGACGGCCTGGGTGGCCTGCAGTTTGCCCTGCCGGGCGCCGTCGACCGGCTTCGCGGCTCGCGCGACGAGGAGTCGAAGGTGGTGGCGCTGGCCGCCACCGACCCGGCGAGCCCGTACGGGACCACCATTCCATGGCCGGAGCATGAGTCGCGAATGGCCCGCGCCGCCGGCGCCTACGTCGTCCTCGATGGTGGCGAGTTGCGGCTGTATCTCGAACGGGGTGGGCGCTCGTTGCTCACGGTCGGCGACGTGCAGCTATCCCACCTTCACGCGCTCGCGGGGATCGCCGCCCGTATCGGAAAGCTGGAGATCCAGAGCATCGACGGCCAAGCCATCAAGGGCTCGCATCTGGACGGCATGCTCCGCGAAGCCGGGTTCGGCACGACGCCGAAAGGCGTAGTGCTCTGGCCGGAGCGCCGCCCGGTCCATGCCTGAAGGCGACACGATCTGGCGGACCGCCGCCGCGTTGCGGCGACGCCTCGCCGGCCAGATCGTCCTGGAAGCGAGGCCGGCGGCGCTCGCGCGACTGAAGGGGCGGCAGCTCGAGGCCGTCGACGCAAACGGCAAACATCTGCTGATGCATTTCGCGGGCGGGATCACGCTGCATTCACACATGCGCATGACCGGCGCCTGGCATGTCTACCGGCCGGGCGAGCGCTGGCGCCAGCCGGAGCGGCGCGCCACTGCTGTGCTGACCTTCCCGGAAGCCGTTGCCGTGTGCTTTGCCGCTCCCCTCATGGAGCTGGTCGTCGACGAGCGCCTGGCGGTAGGCCACCTGGGGCCCGACATCCTCGTCGATCCGTTCGACCTGGATGAAGTGATCCGGCGCGCCCGTCGATCGGAAGCCCCCAGCATCGCAGAACTGCTCCTCGAGCAACGCGTCTGCGCCGGCGTCGGCAACATCTATAAGTGCGAGACATTGTGGGCGCTCCGGCTCGATCCCTGGACGGCGCCCGCAAAACTCGATGAGCCGACGCTGCGCCGCGTCTATACGACGGCCCGGCAGCTCATGCGACGAAACCTCCTTACGCCGATTGCCCATCAGCGAGCCGCGGTCCACGGCCGGGGCGGCCGGCCGTGTCCCCGATGCGAAATGCCAATTCGAGTCCGCGCCCAGGGGGTGCAGGCGCGGCTCACCTATTTCTGCCCCAGCTGCCAGGGCCAACCGGCAAGAAAGCCCGTCCCGACCCGATGACCTAATATCGCGACCCTTTCGGTAAGCCGGGCAATGGGGGGATATTGACCGCGTGATCGACCAGGATCAGGCGCGCAAGTTCTGGGCGAATTGGGTTCGCCGCGAGATCGGCGGCAACGACATGGTCCAGGAGGCGGCCGTCGGCGCCGCGCTCAACGAGATCGTCCAGGGCCACGACAACCAGGCCGCCGCCGATGCCGCCCGGCGCACGGCCCAGTCTCTGGGCGTCGGTGTATCAACCCCCAACCCCAACCCTCCCCCGCAAGGGGCGAGGGAGATTGTTGCTGGACAACCACTGGCCTGCAAACTGTGTGGCTCGAAGCCGGCCGCGAACATGACGATCCACGAGCACAACGGACGCCTGGTTTGGATGGTGCACAAGACCACCCGCGGGCCATTCTGCCGCGACTGTGGCACCGCGTTGCTTCGCCACCACCAGAACAACACCCTGTTCCAGGGCTGGTTCGGGATCTTTTCGTTCTTCATCACACCGATCACGCTGCTGCTGAACCTGAACGCCTGGCGAAAGGTCAAGGCGCTCGGGCCTCCGCAGAAAGACCCCAACGCCGAGAGCAAGATCCCGGCCCCCCTGACCCCTGGCAAGCCGTTGCTCTCGCGGCCAGGACCGTATGTGGCAGGCGTGGTCGTGGCAGCCGTCATCGCCTTTGTGGTGGTGAAGACGGTCGACAGCGGCGGCTGCCTGGACAATCGCACCGAGCTTGGGAACCGGATGACCCGCCTGCACAACGCCTTCGTCCAGACCTACAACACGGACTTCAAAACGATCAATGCGTGCGACACCGTTGACTGCGAAAGCGCACCGAAGCGGCACATCGCGGCAGCGCTGAAAACCTACAACGACGGACTGGGCGCGATTTGCTGGCCGGACAGGGACAAGGCCGACGCCACAGCCCTGATCAATGCCAACACTGCGCTGGCGGACGCCTATACCACCTGGGCGACGGCGACAAATGACGCCGAGGACCAGTCGCGGGGAAACTCCGCCAGGGAACAGGACGCCAGGCAGAGCACCGCCGACGACATCCTGGCCCGCGATCTCGGCGTCCCCTCCGCCAGCGGGACGACCTGACCTCGACCTCCGGACGGCCGAATCAGTACCGGCCGTAGACGGGGAGCGCCACGCCGGTGATCGCCCTGGCCGCATCGCTGCACAGATAGGCGATCACCGCCGCGATCTCGCCCGGCGCGACCGCCTTTGCGATCAGCTTTTCCGGAAGCGATTGCCGGTTCGCCGGTGTATCGATGATGGCCGGGACCACGGCGTTGACGCGGATCTCTGCCACCTTCAGCTCCGCGGCCAGCACCTCGGTCAGCTTGATGACGCCAGCCTTCGCCACGGCATAGGCTGCCGCACCCGGTTCTGCCACCAGCGCCGACCTCGAGGCGACGTTGACGATGCCCCCACCCTGCCCGCCCCCCGAGGGGGAGGAAGAGGTGCGCTGCATCCGGCGGGCCGCGGCGCGACACGACCACCAGGCGGATCCGAGGTTCAAGTCCATCATGAAGCTGAAGTCGTCGGGCGTAGTCTCCGCGACTTTGCCAGCGCGGAATCCACCGGTCGCATTGACGACCCAGCGCGGTACGCCGATGCGGTCAATCCGCTCCCACAGCTCATCGACGGCGAAGCGCGAGGTGAGGTCGGCGGTATCCCCGGAGACGACGCCCGGATACTTGGACTCGAGCTGCGACACCCCTGATCGCGAGCGGGCCACCGCAATAACCCGATCGCCGCGCGTGGCGAAGGCATCGACGATCGCTGTCCCCAATCCGCCAGTCGCACCCAGGATCACGGCGAGGTCCGCCAACGGTTACGCCGCCGCCTCCAGCCGATAGCGGAGGAAGAGGTGCGATCCATGCCGGCGAGCGCTGAGCAGCCGGCCATTTTTTGGCGTCCGACCGAAGTCCACTCCATGGACCAGTCCGAATGATCGCTCACCCTTCTGGCCAACGACCACCGGGGAAACCGTCAGGAACAACTCATCGACCTGGTCATTTGCCACCATCTGGCCAAAGAGCCGGGGACCCCCTTCAGTAAGGATCCGGTGGTGGCCATCGGCCTTGAGGAGTTGGAGGATCTCATGGACGTCGATGGGATCAGTATCAGAAACCGCCCGCACCTCGGTCACGCTTGGCAGTACACTTCGCAGACGCGCGGCGGAGCTCGTCGTCGTCAAGACCAGGGCGCCGACCTGCAGCGCGCGATGGCCCGGGTCCAGCTCGCCCCGCGCGGAAACGATAACGAGCCGCGGCTCGCCCTCCCGTTTGAGCGAATGGCGCAGCGCCCGGAAACCGTCCGTGGCAGCCGGGAAGATGAATTCGGGCGTCCAGAGCGCCCGAGGACCTTCGGCTCGGACGGTACCGGCGCCGACGAGCACGGCATCGGCAAAGGCGCGCAGCAGGCCCATCACGAATCGATCCGCCTCATTGCGGCCGCTGATGATCCCGCCGGAGGGCGCGGTGCCGGCTTCGAGGGCCACGATGCCATCGATCGAGCTGACAAAGTTGGCGTACACGCAGGCATCCGGGATCCAGAGGTCGCCGTCATAGAGTTCGGCCAGCGCCGGCGGCAGGGTACCTGCCTGACGGTCTGATACCTCGAAGAGCCGGTTGAGCGGATTCAGGAAAGATGCCCGTTGGCACGCGCCCGGGCGATGTTCAGAAATTCCTCGCGCAGCTCGGGATTCGACTCGTAGTTGCCCCGCCAGAAGGTGGTGCGTGTCGTCGATTCGGACTCACGCACGCCACGCATCTGAGTGCAGAGGTGGATCGCCTCGAGGTAGACCGCCACCCCATGCGCCTGCAGTACCCGCGATAGCGCCTCGGTGATCTCCCTGCCCATCCGTTCCTGCACGGTGAAGCGCCGGGCAAACAGCCGGACCAAACGGGTCAATTTGGAGATCCCGATGATGTGCTCGTGGGCGATGTAGCCGACGTAGGCATGTCCAAAAAAAGGAAAGGCGTGGTGCTCGCACAGGGCGTAAAAGGGGATCGGACCATCGATCACCTGGCTGACCTCGCAGTCGGGGCCGCCTTCGCATTCAGTGGGGAACGCGGTGACCAGCTTGGAGTCGCCCTCGTACCCCTCCGTCGACTCGAACATCGCCCTCAGGTAGCGATACGGGGTCCTTTTGGTGCCCGGAGTGTCGAGTTTCATGCCGAGGGCCTGCAGGATCTCGGTCATGTAGCCCTCAAACCTCTGCCAGTCGGCGGCGCTGATGCCGCGCGGGCGAACGCGCTCCCAGTCGCGACCCTCGACGTCATCGTCGCGCAAGTCGCCGACCGTGGTTTCAAGATTTCTCTCCGCCATCAGTTCGGTTGCAGTGTATCTTCGGACCGCCGCACCTCGATCTGACCATTTTGTATTCGGGTTTCGTAACGGACCTGGCTGACGGTGGCGGGGCCGCCCCGGACCTGTCCGGTACAAATGTCAAACCGGGACGCGTGCCAGGGGCACTGGACGAGGTTGCCGTCGAGCTCGCCTTCCGAGAGGGGCCCACCCGCGTGCGAGCAGGTCTCGCTGATCGCGCAGACCGTATCGCCTTTCTTGTAGAGGAGGATGGGGGTATCACCGGCCATCGCCTTGATCAGCATTCCCTCGCTTAGCCGGCCCTCCAGCAGGACCTTCGTGAACTTTTCCGGTACGGCTTGCCAGGCGTGATGATTGACGCCCGTCCCAATGGAGAAGACCATCTCGCCACCGAGGTAGGCGGCGGAGATCACCAGCGCGTAGCCGATCAGGGCCAGGATGATGGCAAGACCCCGACTGCCGCCGGTCAGCCGGACGAGCCAGGAAACCAGGTAGACAACGAGGACGACGGTGTTGATCAGGCCATGAGCAATTCCAACGCGACGCTCACGGTCGACCGTCTCGTTCCAGTCCGTATACCCGGTGACGGCCGCGCCGAGAGCGGCGAGGATCCCGACCAGGATCGTTACATCAGCGGCGGAGCTCCAGGCCTGGCTCCGATTGAAGAGATAGATGATGTCGAAGAGGACGGCGAGTGTCCAGGCGCCGAGCGGGATGTCGGTGATGACGGGATGGAGCGGATGGCCCAACCAGGTGCCGTGCACGAAGGTCTTCAGCCCGTGACCCGGGGCACCGAGCACTTTATAGAAGCCACCAACCACTTTCTGCAGGAAATCGGCGACCGGTTCCAGCCAGCGTTGCCGGTCGATAAAACGGTTGACGGCGTGACTCAGCATAGGCAGCCTCCTTTCCGTTCGTGCGCCCTTAGAAAATAGTATGGCCTTATCCGTCCGGGTCGAGCCAGTCGGTCAGACGTCGGCGAGCCCGTTCCGCCTCGGTCAGGTCGACCTCGCGGAAGCGCACCGTGTCTCCCGGCCGCGCCTGCGCGAGGAGGGGCAGGTCGGCGGTGATCACGGTCGCAATCACCGGGTAGCCCCCGGTCGTTGGATGATCGGCCAGGCCCACGATCAGCTGGCCGGCGGACGTGACCTGGATCGCCCCGGCGCTCATCGGGACGGTAGTAATTTCGTCCCCGCGCAGCCGGAGACTGGGTGTGTCCAATCGCACGCCCATCCGATCGAGCTCCGGGGTGACCCGACACGCGACGGCCGTCAACCGCTGGAGGGCGAAACCGTCAAAAGCGTCCGCATGCGGACCGCCGATGACGCGAACCTCCCACGGACTGCCCATTGGTAGGCGGTGATCGGCCGGCCAGGCCGTCGCCAGCGGCTCTCCATCGATCAAGGCGCCGACGGTGAGGCGATCGCCCTGGGCCAACGGCCGGCCGAAGCCGCCACCGAAAGCCCCGCGCTGACAGTACGACCGGCTGCCAAGGACAATCGGTACCTCGATGCCGCCCCGCACGGCAACGTAGGTTCGTAATCCCGCACCGATCGCGCCGATGGCAAGCGCGGAGCCACGAGTCATCACTCGCGTTATCCAACCGTCTTCGCCGGCGGCGTGAGCTCCGGTGACCGCGACCATACCGTCCGAATCGAATCGCAGCGATGGGCCGGAAGCCGTGCACTCGAGCAGCGCGGCATCGCGATGATTGCCCACCAGCCGGTTCGCGACGGCGGCGGCGAACCAGTCGGCGAAACCACCGGGGGGAATCCCGAAGCGCTCGCGGCCGGGCCGTCCACGGTCCTGGATCGTAGTCCAGCGTCCTCCGCTGATGACCTCGATCACAGGACTGGGACGAACCGGAGGCGGTCCCCGGGCTTGAAGCGCGCCGGCGGATCGGCCGCCGGATCAAAGAGCCTCAGGTCCGTTCGGCCGATGAGGTTCCAGCCACCGGGACTTTCCACGGCATAAATGCCGGTCTGGCGACCGGCGATCGCTACCGAGCCTGCTGGGACAGACCGTCGGGGCGACGCCTTACGGGGGACAGCAAGTTCAGGGGGCAGCTCGCCGCAGTAGGTGAACCCGGGCGCGAAGCCGACGCAATAGACGAGATACTCCCGATCGGCATGCCGGTCGATAACCTGAGCCGGCGGAAGATTCGTCGCCATCGCAACATCGGCAAGGTCGGGCCCGTCGTAGAGCGTTGGAACATCGACGATCGGTGCGAGCGGAAATGACGTGGACGGCCGTCCCTCGAACTCTCGAATCACTTCTTGTAGGCGGTCTGCGCTCGTGACCGCGGGATCGTAGTGGCAGAGGAGCGACCCATACGCCGTGACCGTGCCGATGAGCCCCTGAAGCCGTCGATCCTTCAGGGCGCGATCGAGCGATAGCACCTCGCCCAGGACAGCGGAATCGACCGTGCTGCTAAGCGTTCAGTTGATGATTTGCTCGGTGAAGCCGGCCTCCAGGTAGCGGCCCACCAGGTCGACGAGCTTGCCGCGGTCGCGGCCGTCCCACATATGCTGGATGGAGCGGCGGATCGTCGCCGGGTCACGTCCAACCTGCTGACACACCTCGTCCAGCTTGCGGCTCTGCTCGCGAGCCGCATCGGGGCCGGGACCTCCGGCGCTGTTCCAGACATCGGCGTAGTGAGCCACCACCCTCATCATCTGATCGCCACCGGCCCCGATCCAGATCGGCGGATGCGGTTTCTGGATCGGTTTGGGAGTGGCGACGGCGTCTTTGAAGTGGTAGTAACGACCTTCAAGGGTGGTGCGCTCGTTTGTCCAGAGCGAGATCATCGCGTCCAGCGACTCACGAAGCCGCCCGACTCGATGATCGAGGCCCTCGATTCCGTACATCTGGTGTTCGGCCTCCGCCCAGGCGGCGCCGACGCCGAACTCCAGCCGTCCGCCGGAAAGGTGATCGACCGTCACCGCCATCTTGGCCAGCACCACCGGGTGGCGATAGGTGTTGCCCGTCACCATGCAACCGAATCGGACGCGTCGAGTCGACGCCGCGATCGCCGCCAGCAGCGACCAGCCTTCATAGACCGGCCGCGCCGTGCCATCGGCACCGATCGATGCGAAGTGGTCGAAATCCCAGAGATGGTCGAAACCGCCTTCGTCGGCAATCCGCCAGACATCGCGAAGCGCCTCGATGGTGGTCGCCTGGCCGGAGTTCTTGAGCCCGAATCTAAGCGGCGGCATAATGAGCTAGCATAGGGGCTCGCGGCCCCGCGCCGGCGCCGCCGAGGCCGCTGTTGGTTCGCGGCGCTGAGTCTGCCCTGGGAGGGGATTCCATGTTCGCAAAGCGGTCGCTCCTACCTCTATTCACGATGCTCGCGTTTGTCCTGTCCGCCTGCGGGGCCCAGAACACCGCCGGCGGTGGCGGCAAATTCAATGGGACCATCCATATCGCTTCGTCGACCTGGACCGGATACGCCCTCATCTACCTGGCCAATAGCAAAGGCATCTGGAAGAGTCACGGCCTCAATGTCAATTTCAAGGATGTCGAAGATCCAAATGACCGCTTCATCGCCCTGACGGCTGGCCGGCTGGAAGGGATGGCCTCAACCGTCGACGCCTTTGCCCGTCAGCAGTCCAATGGCGTCCCGGCCATCGAGGTCTTTCCGATCGATGCGTCGGTCGGTGGTGACGGAATTCTGGCCAAGAACACCATCCAGAGCGTGGCTGACCTCAAGGGCAAGACCGTCGCGGTCAATCAGGGCTCAGTCTCCGAATGGTTCCTGGCGCAGGTGCTCAAGGACAAAGGGCTGTCGCTCTCCGATGTCAAGGAGCAGAACATGAAGTCGGGCGAGGCCGGGGCCGCCTTCGTCGCCTCCAAGGTCGACGTGGCGGTCACGTGGGAGCCCTGGCTGAGCAAGGCCAAGACCCGGACGGACGGCCACATCCTGGTCTCCTCCAAGGAATATCCGGACCTGATCATGGACAGCTTCGCCTTCCGCAAGGATTTCGTGCAGAAGTATCCGGATACAGTCAAGGACTTCATGAAGGCGTACTACGACGCCTTCACCTGGATGCAGCAAAACCAGACCGAGGCCCTCAAGGTCATCGGCGACGCAGTCGGCGAGTCGTCGGATGACGTGAAGGCGGATCTCAGCACCATGACCCTGTTCGACCTGAGCAAAGGCAAAGAGGTCATGGGAACGAGCAGCAGCCACGGAAAAATCTACGACAACGTCAAGGCGGCGGCCGAGTTCTGGAAGGACCAGGGCAAGATTGACAAGGTCGTGTCGCCCAACGATGCGGTCGATCCAAGTTTCATCAACAACTTGTAAGGGCTCGTGCACGAGCCAGCTCCGGTAACCCAGGCGGCGCCGGCGTCAGCCCGTACGGTGGCGCGCCGGCGCCGCGGCTTCCTTCGGACCTATCTCACACCCAAGCAGGCCATTCCGCGGCAAGCGCGGCTGACGCTTGGCATCGGCAGTTTCATCGTCATCCTGGTCCTCTGGACCCTGGGTTCAGGCCTGATCGACAACCCGCTATTCCTGCCGAATCCGGCGGCGGTGGTCGCCGCCTGGATTGGAATGGTGCAGCACCAGCACTTCCTGGGCGACGTCGGCTGGAGCACCTTTCGGATCGTGGCGGGGTTCCTGATCGCCGCCGCCATGGCCGTTCCTCTCGGCCTGCTGATGGGATCGTTCGAGGTGGTCCGAGCGTTCTTTCAGCCGCCGATCAATGCCATTCGCTATATGCCGGCCTCCGCCTTCATCCCCCTGCTGATACTGCTGCAGGGCCTGGGTGAAGATGAAAAGCTGACCGTCATCTGGATCGGCGTCTTCTTCCAGCTGGTCCTGATGGTGATGGATATCGCCCACCGGGTTCCCGCAGAGATGCTGAGCGTTGCCTACACCCTGGGCGCGTCCCGCTGGACGGTCTTTTACAAAGTCTTCCTCCCGGCGACATTTCCCGAAGTTGTGGACGCGCTGCGGATCACCATGGGCTGGGCGTGGACCTATCTGATCGTCGCCGAGCTGGTGGCGGCCGAGCGAGGAATCGGTAGCTTCATCCTCATCTCGGAGCGGTTCCTCCGGGCCGACCGGATCATCGCCGCCATCCTGACGATCGGCCTGCTGGGACTCATCACCGACGCCATCTTCGCCGGCATCCACCGATGGGCCTTCCCGTATGTCGAGAAGGTCCACGCGTGAGTGAGATCCGCTTCGTTGACGTCGCCATGCGTTTCAAGACCCGCCGCGGCGAGGTTCGTGCCCTCGAGCGGATCTCGCTGACGGTACCCGACGGACAGTTCGCCTGTCTCGTCGGTCCCTCAGGTTGCGGCAAGTCGACCCTCCTGAGCGTCGCGGCCGGTCTCGTCACACCGACGGAGGGTGAGGTGCTGGTGGACGGGAACCCGGCATTCACGCCGGGCGCCGACCGGGGCATGGTTTTCCAATCGTATTCGCTGTATCCGTGGCTGTCGGTTCGGCGCAACATCGAGTTCGGTCTCGAGATCAAACGAACACCGAAGGCCGAACGAAATCGTCAATCGAGTGAATTGATCAACCTGATGAAGCTGGACGGCTTCGCCGACGCGTTTCCGAAGGCCTTGTCGGGCGGGATGAAGCAGCGAGTCGCCATCGCGCGGGCGCTGGCCAACGATCCGCAGGTGCTGTTGATGGACGAGCCGTTCGGCGCCCTGGACGCCCTGACCCGCCAGATCATGCAGGAACTGCTGACCGACCTCTGGCAGCGGTATCGGAAGACCGTCCTGTTCGTCACGCACGATATCGACGAGGCGATCTTCCTCGGCGATGTGATCTATGTGATGACGACCCGGCCGGGCCGGATCCGGACCACGCTCACCGTGGATATCCCTCGCCCCCGCAGCTTCGATACGTTGAAGACGATGCACTTCAACGAGCTGCGCAACCAGGTGGTGGGCATCATCCACGAGGAGAGCATGAAGGCAGTCGAGTCCGAGCTGGCGCGTGCCTAGATACCGGCCGGTCGACGCCATGAAGGCGCCGCGCTTCACCGGCATCGGCAGCTTCATGCGCCTGCCCCAGGTCAGCGACATGAGCGGCGTCGACGCGGCTATCCTCGGCATCCCATTCGACACCGGGGTCAGCTACCGGGTGGGCGGCCGCTTCGGGCCGGCCGCTATTCGGGAAGCATCGCGCCTGCTGCGCCCATTCCACGTCGAACACGAGATCGAGATCTTCGAGCACCTCTCGGTAGTGGACGCCGGCGACCTGTCCGTCGTCCCGGGCAACATCCAGGCCAGCTATCAGGTGATGGTCGATGGACTGCGTCCGATCCTCGAGGCCGGCGTCGTCCCACTCGCGATCGGCGGTGACCATGCCATCACGCTGGGGGAGCTGCGGGCCGTCGCCGCGCGCCACGGCCCTGTCGGACTCATCGATTTCGACTCCCACACCGATACCTGGGACAGCTACTGGGGCGAGCACTATACCCATGGCACCTGGTGTAAGCGTGCGATCGAGGAAGGGCTGATCGACACCAGGCGCGCCGTGCAACTCGGCATCCGCGGGTCGCTGTATGGCTCCGAGGATCGCGGCGGAGCTCGAGCGCTCGGACTCCACCTGATCCCTACCGAGGAATTGCTGCAGCGCGGTATCGAGGCGGTCGTGGCCGAGGTCAAACAGCGGATCGGGTCCGGCCCCGTCTTTCTCACTTTTGATATCGACTTCGTGGATCCGGGCTTCGCCCCGGGGACCGGCACGCCGGAGGTCGGCGGCCCCAGCAGCCGCGACGCCCTCAGGCTGGTCCGCGGATTGCGCGACGTCGAGTTCGTCGGCTTCGACCTGGTCGAGGTGCAGCCGCAGTACGACTCCGGCGAAGTCACGTCGCTGCTGGCCGGCACGCTGCTGCACGAATTCCTGGCGTTGATCGCCCTTTGCCGGCGTGATCAGCAGGGCGTGCCCGGACCCGCTCCGGCATAATGCGCTGAGTCATGGACCTGAATCTGCTGGCCATCATCATCATGGGGGCCTGGGTGGTCGCGATCGCAGCCGCCGGCCTGGTGATGTCCCTTCGCCCCGGCGGCGTTGCGGTTCGCCTCTCGGCGGCGGGCGCTACGACGTCCGACTCTGGCGGTCGGCGCGACGAGATCCTCCTGGGTGGCGATGCGGAGGTGTTCGGCAATGTCCGCGGCCGCGTGCGGGCGGTACAGCTGCGGCCGGATAGCCGGGAACTCCAGGATGTTGAGCTGGCCAGCGGCCTGGAAGGCCGGGCGGTGCCGGCGAGTGCGATCGTGTCAGCCGATGGGAAGGTGTTGCGGCTCGCCGAGCGGTGGCCGGAACCGCCTTTGGACGAGCCGCGCGATGACGTTCCGACGCTGCGCCAGGACGCGACCGTCGTCAGCGCCGAGGGCAAACGCCTGGGCAAGCTGCGGCTGGTGTGTTTCGACCCATCCTCCGGTACCGTGACTGCGCTTGTTGTGGACGGCCGCGGGACGCCGAGCAGGCGCTTGCTACCGATCGA
>VBEN01000154.1 GCA_005881175.1 Chloroflexota bacterium | reverse complement strand
GTTCCGGCTCGGAGATTTCTACGAAACCTTCGGCGAGGACGCCGAACGCGTCGCACCGCTGCTCGGCATCACGCTGACTTCTCGCGAGTTGGGCAAGGGCCAGCGTTTTCCGCTCGCCGGTGTTCCCTATCACGCCATGGAGAGCTATGTCGGCAGGCTGCTCAAGGCGGGGCTTCGCGTCGCGGTCTGCGACCAGGTCGAGGAGGCCGCTGCCGCGCGCGGCCTGGTGCGGCGGGAGGTCGTCCGAGTGCTCACTCCCGGCACCGTGGTCGAAGATGCCTACCTCGACGGCGGCGCCAACTATGTGGTTTCCGTTTGTCTGCGCTCGCACTACCACGGGATCGCCGCCCTGGATTGTTCGACCGGTGAGCTCGCTCTCCTGCGGGTCGATCCGAGCGACGACACGCTGCGCGATGAGCTGGCCCGCCTGCGGCCGGCAGAACTGGTCGGTGCGGAAAGCGACCGGCCCCGCCTGACGCCGCTCATTGGCAGGACACCGACGACCTGGGTCTCAGCACAGGACTTCGATGCGCGGGCAGCGGTGGACCGGCTGCTGGGCTTGCTTGGCGTGAAGACGCTCGCCGCCTTTGGCTGCGACGAGTGGCCGGAGGCGCTGGCGGCCGCCCATGCGGTGTTGCGCTACGCGGAGCGCGCTCATTTGCGGCTCGAGCCGGGGAGCCTGCGGCTGCATGCCGAGCATCCACAGGCGTTCATGCATCTCGATCCGCCCACGCGGCGCAGCCTCGGACTTTCCGCGGACCGACCGGATAGCGCCGATGACCTGGTTGCGCTGATCGTCGGCGAAGCGACGACGCCGATGGGGGCCCGCGAGCTGCGGCGCTGGCTCGATCAGCCGCTGCGCAATCGGGACCGGTTGGAGGAGCGACTGAGCCGGGTCGATGTGCTGGTCAACGACCCGCTGGTCCGCGGCACGCTACAGGCTGAGCTGAAAGGCTTTCCAGACCTGGAGCGGATCACGGCCCGAACTGGTCAGGGACTGGCCGCGCCGCGCGACCTGCAGGCATTGCGCAAAGCACTGGCGGCATTGCCGGCCGTCCGCAAGATTGCCGCCCGGTGGCCGGAGCTGGCCCTGCCCGAATCCCCCGCGTCGCTGGACGAGGTTCAGCGAGCCCTGAACGCCGCACTCGCCGACGAAGTGCCGGCGACGCTGAAGGACGGCGGCGTGTTTCGGGCAGGCTTCGATCAGGAGCTCGACGGCATCGTGGACGGCTCGCGGGCCGCCCGCGACTGGATCGCCGGACTGGAGCAGCTCGAACGGCAGCGCAGCGGGATCCGGTCGCTCAAGGTCGGGTTCAACCAGATATTCGGCTACTACCTCGAGATCAGCCACGCCAACCGGGAGGCGATCCCCTCCGGGTACGTACGCAAGCAGACGCTTGTCAACGGCGAGCGGTATATCACGCCGGAGCTGAAAGAGAAGGAGACCCTGGTGCTCAACGCGAAGAGCGCAATGGTCTCCCGAGAGCAGGCGCTCTTCAGCGAGCTCTGCCGTCGCGTCACGAGCGCCGGTTCGGATCTGCTCGATCTCGCGGCCTCGCTGGGTCAGCTCGACGCGGTGGCCGCCCTCGCAACCGTGGCCGGGCGCCACCGCTGGGTGCGACCCTCACTCCGCGAGCAGCCCGGGATCGACATCACCGGCGGCCGCCATCCCCTGGTGGAGGCGGCGCTCGGACCGGGTCGATTTGTCCCAAACGATCTCCGGCTCGAACCGGAGACCTCCGCGATAGTGCTGCTCAGCGGGCCGAACATGGCGGGGAAGTCGACCTATTTGCGGCAGGCGGGGATCATCGTCCTGCTGGCGCAGGTGGGTAGCTATGTTCCCGCGGATCGGGCCGTTATCGGGATCTGCGATCGCATCTTCACTCGAGTCGGCGCGCACGACGAGCTGGCCCGCGGACTGTCGACCTTCATGGTGGAGATGGTGGAGACGGCGCACATCCTGGCCCATGCCACTCCACGCAGCCTGCTGATCTTCGATGAGATCGGTCGGGGCACGAGCACCTATGACGGGGTCAGCATCGCGCAGGCCATCCTCGAGTACCTTCATGATGCTCCGCAGCTGCAATCCCTGACACTCTTCGCCACGCACTATCACGAGCTCACCGCGCTGGCAGACCGCCTGCCTCGGCTTGCGAATTTCCGGATGGAGGTCCGCGAGGAGGGCGAGCGCGTCATCTTCCTGCACCAGGTGGTCGCGGGCCCCGCCGACCGCAGTTATGGCATCCACGTCGCGGAGCTAGCCGGACTGCCGCGGCAGGTCGTGGTCCGAGCGCGTCAGGTGCTATCCGACCTCGAGGGCCAGCGTCCCCTCGAACGACCGCCGGCCAGCGCGCAGTTGAGCCTGCCGCTCGATCACCCGGTGGTAAGCGAGCTCAAGCAACTCGACCTCGAACGCCTCTCACCCCGCGAAGCGCTGGAAAAGCTTTACGCCTGGCAGGGACGGCATGCCGCGCCCTGACGCCGGCATCGAATCAGGCCGGATCGCGATCCTGCCGGCAGGCGTCGCCGACGGCATTGCCGCGGGCGAGGTTGTCGAGCGGCCGGCCGCGGTCGTCAAGGAGCTGGTTGAAAATGCGATCGATGCCGGCGCGACCCGGATCGACGTTCGGGTCGAGGCCGGCGGTCAACACCTGATCGAGGTTGTCGACAATGGTGCCGGCATGGCGCCGGCCGACCTGCCGTTAGCGTTTCGCCGGCACGCGACCAGCAAGCTGCGCTCGCTCGACGACCTGATTACCCTGCAGACGCTGGGATTCCGGGGCGAGGCGCTGGCCAGCATCGCGGCGGTGGCCAGGGTGGAGGCGGTGAGCCGGCCACGCGATGGGGGAGAGGGGTATCGCATCGTGATCGATGGCGGACGGCTAATCGCCGAGAGTGGTGTCGGTAGCGCGGTGGGCACGCGTGTTTCGGTCAGCCGTCTCTTCGCCAACACACCCGCGCGTTTGAAATTCTTGAAGCAGCCGGGCACCGAGAACGCCGTGATCAGCCGGCTCGTCGCTGAACTGGCCATGGCCAACGCGGGGGTGGCGATTCGCCTCGACGTCGATGGGCGCCGCGTCCTGGAGACGGCCGGGAACGGTGACTTGCGGGTCGCCTTCGCGGCCGTCTATGACCCGCAGACCGCGGCCGCCATGCTCGATGTCGACGACCCGGTGGTCCGCGGCCTGATCAGCCCGCCGGCCCTGCATCGCGGTACGCGGGAGCACATCGTGATCCTCGTCAACGGGCGTCGCATTCACCATCGCAACCTCGCGTTCGCGGTCGAACAGTCGTACCGCGGGCTGCGCGAGCCGGATCGCTTTCCGCTGGCCGTGCTCAACCTCTCGGTAGACCCCGTTGAGGTCGACATCAATGTGCACCCGACGAAGCGCGAGGTGCGGTTCCGCAACGAGCGTGCGATCTTTGCGGCGCTGGAGCGTGCCTGCTACGGCGTGCTGCGTCAGAGCCCGCTCTATGAGCTCCAGGTCTCGGCGGGTGGGCTGGGCCTCGAGCTGCGGGAGACCGCGCTGGTGTCGGGCGCTTCCCCGGTCGACAGTCCTGCTCTCCCAACGGCGTCGACGGGTGGCGCGGTTCCGCCTGCGCCCCTGCCGCCCCTCGAGTACGTCGGTCAGCTGTTGCAGGGCTATCTGGTGGCGGAGGCACCCGGCGCGGCGGTTTTGATCGACCAGCACGCCGCCCATGAGCGGGTGTTGTTCGATCGGATCGTGGAGCGCCTCGAGCAGCACGAGCCGCTGAGTCAGTTACTGCTGATCCCACTCGTGATCGACCTGACCCCGGCACAGGCAACCGTCTTCCAGCAGCAGAAGGCCTGGTTGGAGACGCTCGGCTTCGAGGCTGAACCGTTCGGCCCGCACACTTTGCGCCTGCGCGCGGCGCCCAGCGATCTCCCGGAAGCGCGTGCCGAACGTGTGCTGGAGCTGCTCTTGAGCGAGCTTGCTGACGAGCACACGCCCGACCGCCGGCTGCGCGAGGCGGCCGCGCTGATGGCCTGCCACAGCGCCGTCCGCTTTGGCGATTCTATGACGCCGGTGGGCGCGCGACAACTGCTGAGGTCGCTGGCGTTGACAGCGGAACCGATCAGCTGCCCCCACGGCCGGCCCACAATCTTGATCCTGCCGGATGATCAGTTGAGGCGATTGTTCAAACGGCCGTAACCAAACAGCAGCTGGTCGCCATCGTTGGTCCGACAGCCAGTGGCAAGACGGAGCTGGCGATCGCGGTCGCTCAACAACTGGGCGGAGAGCTCGTCTCGGTCGATTCGCGACAGGTGTTTCGCCACTGCGACATTGGCACCAACAAACCGACGGCGGCCGAACTGGGTGGGATCGTATGCCACCTGATCGATCTCGTCGACCCCGACGTTGCCTTCACGGTGGCGGATTACCAGCGCCTGGCGTTCCCGGCCATCGACCGCATCGGGTCGGCGGCGCGATTGCCCATCCTGCAGGGAGGGACGGGTCTCTACCTGCGCGCCTTGCTCGACGGGTGGAATCTCGCGGATGCTCCGCCGGACCCGGCGACGCGGGCGGCACTCGAGCAACGCCTGGAGGACGAGGGAGCGGAGGTACTCGAGGCTGAGCTGCGCCGTATCGATCCCGCCGCGGCCGAGCGCACCCAGGGCAATCCCCGCCGCCTGATTCGGGCGCTCGAGATCTACGCGGCCACCGGACGAACGCCGACCGAGGCGCGCGAATCGAATCCACCGCCCTGGTCCACGATGGTATTGGGGCTGGATGTCCCGTTAGCCGAGCTCGATCGCCGAATCGAGATGCGAGTCCGGCGTATGATCGACGCCGGCTTTGTCGATGAAGTTGCCCGTATTCGCCAGGACTTTCCGGCCGCGGATTTGCGGCGGCTGGGCCACGGCTATCCCGAGATGGCGGCCTCCATCGACGGTCGATCTTCCCTGGAGACGGCCGTGGAGTCGACGGTGCGCCAGGTGCGGCAGTACGCGCGCCGGCAGCTCACCTGGTTCCGCGCTGACCCGCGGGTCAGCTGGATCCCGCCCAATCCGCAGGTCGCGATCCAGCACCTGACCGCCGGCATCATGAGGACCGAGGCGAGTTGATCCAGTCCAATGGCAGGCGCGAGCGCGCCTACCTGGTGTCCCTGGACCACGAGGGCCAGGGGCTTGCCGTCGTGGAAGAGCAGATGCTCGAGCTCAGCGAGCTGGCCAGGACCGCCGGCGTCGTCGTGGTCGGCACGGACACCCAGCGGCGGAAGAAACCCGACCCGGCGCTCTTCATCGGTAAGGGCAAGGCCGAGGCGATCCATGCGCTGAAGCATGAGGCGGACTTCGACCTGCTCGTGGTCAACGAGGAGTTGTCACCACGACAGCAACGAAATCTGGAGCGAACTCTCGAGGTCAAGGTGATCGACCGTACCGAATTGATCCTCGATATTTTTGCCCAGCGCGCGCGCACCAAGGAGGGACGTTTGCAGGTCGAGGCAGCGCAGCTGCATCATCTGCTGCCGCGGCTTGTGGGCGGGCGCGACCTGTCCCGCCTGGGCGCGGGCGTCGGGACGCGCGGCCCGGGGGAGCAGAAACTGGAAAGCGATCGGCGGCGCATCCGTCACCGCATCCGCGAGCTCGATAAAGACATCAAGGAGATCCGCAAGCAACGGGCGTTGCGGCGCGAGGGTCGCCGGCGGATCGCCTTTCCGGTGGTGGCCATCGTCGGCTACACGAACAGCGGGAAGTCGACTCTGCTGCATGCGCTGACCCAGGCGCAGGTGCAGATGGAGGACGCGTTATTCGTCACACTCGATCCCACTACTCGGCTGGTCCGGCTGCCCAACCGGCGTGAGGTGCTCTTCACCGATACCGTCGGTTTCATCCAGAAACTGCCCACCGACCTGGTGGCGGCTTTCAAGGCGACCCTTGAAGAGGTGCAGGAAGCGGATCTCCTCTTGCACGTGCTCGACGCCACTCGATACAACGGGCGCGACCAGATGGAGGCCGTGCACGAGACGCTGCAGGACCTCGGCGCGCTGGAAAAACCGAAGTTGCTGGCCCTCAACAAGGTTGATCAACTACGACCCGAGGCGGTCGACACGCTGCTCGGTCAAGACTGGTCACCGTATCTCGCCGTGGTGCCGATCTCAGCCCTGCGCAA